>JAHIRM010000035.1 GCA_018818595.1 Bacillota bacterium | reverse complement strand
GGCACCTAGAAGTGCAAGGAGATGAAGCAGATTCTTCTGGTTACATCTTGACTTAATTATAACACTAGGACTTCAAACTTATAAATAATTAATATGTAGATAGGTAAAACCTAAAACTACACTACATATTATACGAGGAGATCTCTATATGAAAATTGCTTTGATAGCTCATGATAAAATGAAACAAGAAATGTTAGAATTCGCTGCAAAATATAAAGATGTATTAGAAAAACACGATTTATACGCTACTGGTACTACTGGAAAAAGAATTATTGAAGCTACTGGTTTAAACATAAAATGCTTTAGAAGCGGCCCTTTAGGGGGCGATCAAGAGATCGGGGCCAGAATCGCAAACGGAAAGATTGATTTAATATTCTTTTTTAGAGATCCTCTAACAGCTCAACCTCACGAACCTGATGTGTCTGCTCTATTACGTCTTAGTGATGTTTATAAAATCCCTTTAGCGACAAATATCTCTACTGGTGAATTAATCATTCATGCATTAAATTAATAAAAGAAGCCTAATGAGGGTCTCCCTCATTAGGCTTCTTTTTTCTTAGAAAACATTATTAATGGAACAATCATTTCTTCGCTTAAAAGCCCAGAATGTTGTCCTTTCATTCTAAAATTGCTTTTATCCATCTTAAAATAATAATTATCAGTTGCTATCGCAAAATAATCTCCTAAAAATTCTCGAAATTTTGGATGTTCTTTTCCTACACCAAATAGATTCATCTTTATAACTTCTTCT
Source organism: Bacillota bacterium (assembly GCA_018818595.1). NCBI lineage: Bacteria > Bacillati > Bacillota > Bacillota bacterium. Next base: position 46,216 of record JAHIRM010000035.1, on the reverse strand, counting down.
GTTTTATATAAAACAAAATATTCTCGAAAATAGTTATTAAATAATCTTTCGAATTCATCTTTTTTATTTTCCTTAATAAAAAAAGCTGTAGCTCTAGACTCCACTGAAGGTTCGTGAACAAAAGTGTTCCACAAATCGGTATATTTTCGAAATTCTATTGGTAAAACATCAATTTGTCCATGATCGGCGATTAAAATAATCATTGTATCTTCATCAATTTTATCTTTTAAATATTCGTATCCTTTGTTAATGGAATCAAGCATTTTATGAGCTTCAACAGATCCTGGCCCAAACTCGTGCATATAGGTATCTAACTTATCCCAATAGGTATAAATAAAATGTTTGCCTTTTTCTTGGCAAGTCTCAATAATGGTTTTGCATTGTTTTAAAAAAGAATCATGATTTGCATCTCGAAATGCAGGGAAAATTTCTCGTGTAGAAACATCTAAGTTTGCCTGTTCAATCAATTCATATATTTTTTGAACCGGAACATTTTTTTCGCTAACATTATAGTTAAAAACTGTTTTATCATCGTAATAATCTTTGTTAGTAAAAAATATAACATTTTTATTTTCTTCTTTCACATATTGACACCATCCTAACCAACCAGTTTCTATTGGCTGCAACCCAGTTAATACAGAAGTGGTCGCAGCAACGGTTGTTGGAGGGAAAACAGATGTAATTGTTGAGATTTGATCCTTTATCAAGCTTTGAGCAACGTCACTATGTCTCTTTAAAATGGAATCCCCCAAAGCATCTATCAAAATATATACTATATTCTTATAATTTTTTTCTAACTCTTTATCTAGAACAGCAATTGAAGGATATATCGATTGTATTCCATACTGTTTTAAAATTGAGATCGTGACATTCATAATAGAATTTGAATAATTTGGAAATTGGATTGGTTTCAATTCACCACCACCTTACTGTATTATACCAAAACTTCTTGCTTTTCAGGATTCATTTCTCTAATTTTAGGTCGAAATTCCATTTTTGAATAAAGAAACATTCCAACGAAAACCATAATAACATTACTTACTAGTATTGAATACCAAATTCCTGCTGGCCCTAACTGAGTATATTTCATTGATAGTAAAACTAATGGTAATCTAAAAATCCATAGTCTAATAACGGCCATAACAAAGGCTTTTTTTGTATCTCCGCTTCCTTGGAAAGTAGCTAAATATGTCTGAAAAATACCCATTAACGGTAATCCGATATGTAGATACAAAGTATATTCCGCTGCTAACGCAACTGTAGCTGGATCATGATTAAACAATCCTACTAACATAAATCGAAATGGAACAATAAATAATGCTCCAATTCCCATTAAAGTAACTCCTAAGAACATTCCTGTTTTAAATGCCTGCTTAGCTCTAGGAATATTTCCGGCTCCGACATTTTGGGCAATATATATAGCTACAATTGAACTTATTGCAGAAACAGGAAACATTATCAAAGAGTTAATTCTATTCCCTATATAAAAGGCCGCAGAAACTTCCTTTCCAAACGAATATATCATTGAATTTAATATAACAAAACCCAAAGCTTGAATTGCTTGTCCAGTAGAGGCTGGAATGGCAATTCTAAAAATATCTTTGATTATTTTCATGCTGAATATTTCTTTTTTAAGAATGACTTTAATTCCGTTTTTAGGTTTTATAAAATAATATAAAATGAATGGAGTCATAAGAATATTAGCAATTAAAGTGGAAATCGCTGCGCCTCTAATACCCATATTAAATCCGAAAATTAATATTGGAGTTAAAATAATATTAATGCAAATACTTATTGCACTAATACTAACAGGGGTAACTGTATCACCAGTTGATTGACGGACGGCTTGAAACCCAAATGATAAAAATAGAAAAGGAAGTTCAAAACTTCTAATTCTTAGATATGTTATTGCGTAGTCTAGTTCTAACCCGGTAGCACCCATTAAAGATAAAATATTTGGAGTAAAAATAAATAAAACTGTAGTAAATACAACACCTAAAAATACTGATAATATAATCGTGTTTGAAGCATATTTTGCAGCATTAAATTTGTCATTATTTCCTACGTATTGGCCTATTAAAGCGTTGCCTGCAACACTTAATCCAATTCCAAATGAAATAAAAATAAAAAAGATTGGCCAGGTTAAAGCTACTGCGCTTTGCATAGATGTAGAAATAGATACTCCATCAACATCTGGTACCTGTCCTAAAAAAATTCCATCGACAACATCATGTAGTGTTTTTAGAATATTAACCAAAAAGACAGGAATGCTTAAAGCAATAATTCCTTTCCACATGGGGTTATCATTTAAAATCATTTTGGTTTTTTTTTCATAATCAGGTTTCAAAAAAACCATCTCCTTTAGTAATAAAAGAAAAACGCACATCACAGTGCGTTATTCTTTTTTATGCAACTAATTTAAGTTAGTAAAATGGTGCCGAAAGCAGGAATTGAACCCGCAACCTACTGATTACAAGTCAGTTGCTCTACCAGATTGAGCTATTTCGGCATGGTGGAGGTTGACGGGATCGAACCGCCGACCCTCTGCTTGTAAGGCAGATGCTCTCCCAGCTGAGCTAAACCTCCAAAAAAGTGAATTTCAAAAATGAACATAGTAATTAATTAATGCAAATGTAGATCACGTAAGAATTGAATCTAATTTTTTTGATTTCCATCTTGCATTACAATTTTACTATTCATTAAATATAAAGTCAAGAAAAAAATTCTAAAATAAATAAAATAATTACTTAAACTAAACTATTATCAAATCTATAAAAAAATTAAAAAATATAAAAGGAAAAAATAATAAAATATACAAAATGAATAGTAACAAATAAAAGAGCAAGGATTGAATATTATATAAAAAATCAAAAAAATAAATATAAGCGACAAAAAGTTGTTAAAAAATAAAAATGAATAAAATTAAATGAAAACCATCTATAATAAAATTAAAATATTGATCAAACAATATTCAAAATATCACTACGGACAATGGCCATATTTAGCGTTTATCACATTAAATTGGAAGCCAAAAAATAATAGAAATCAATAATCAAATAGGTCTTTAATTTTGGTCAAAAATATACTAGCTACTAATAAATCGGCACTTCCCCCAAAACTAACATTTTTTTCAATACATTTCGAGGTTATATTAATAAATAAATCTTCATCAAAATTTCTTATACCTTCAAACATTCGCTTTACCGTTAAATAGTTTTCAAACGTTTTACATCTCTTCAAACAAATGGAATCTTCGGAAAGTTGAATGATTCTAATTAACGCAAGAATTCTTGTTTCTCTTAAGTCATCAATCAACATAGGCAACACCTCTTGAATAGTCAAATATCCTCTTTCAGCTTCTCCTCTCGCTCCAGTGAACTCAAAATTTGGGTGGTCAATCATGTTGCGTTCTCCGGAAATCACTTCAATTTCGTCTGTTAAATCTTTTGCCATAATCTTAACAATATCAAATATAGCAATATATGGATAATGGCCAAAAAGGCCGTATCCGCAGGCTGTTATAATTAGACCTAAATTAAAGATTATTCCTTTGTACGTATTAATTCCTTGAGTGAATTTGTACATTTTGCCTTCTGCTATTTTTCCAATTTCTCTAATAATTTTGAATGTTTGGTCTAAAGGCAAATTTCGACTCCCAACCAGAAACATTTCTAATAAGAACGGTTTAACAATTTTAATTGAGTTTCGCAATAATGAATATTCCATGTCAGTATGTGAACCATTAGAGGTAGGAGTGACTAATCCAAATTTTGGAGAAAGTTCTAATTCTGACAATAAACTATAATCAATTAAATTTTCTATCTTGACGTAAATATATCTTTTCACTTCATCTTGAATCTTATTAAAAATATCATTTTTTGAATGTTTTTTTAACCTCCTACAAATTACTGGATTTTGTTCACATAAAAAACAATTTCTAAAACTTTCTCTTTTGAAAATTTTGTTATATTGATATACATCTATATCAATGAACCTTCCCAATTCATGCGTGTCTTCAATGGCAATCATATTTTCTTTTATTTCTTTTCCTGTCGCGTTACTCAATACATATAAAAAATACGGTCCATCAAGACCGTCAAATTTATTTTGAAATACTACATTTGAAAAATGAATCGCTTTTGAAAATAAGTGAACTAAAAAATAAGCAATTGAAATTTGTTTGTTTTCTCCTGGAATATTTGCTTTTATTGAGACAACAACATTCGAATCAATTAGATGATTTTTAATATTATTATTTCTTGCTTCACGAGCAAGTAAAATTTCATCGAACTGATTGTTCATATTTTTCCTTTGCCATTTTTTCAAATACGCTTTTTATTTGTTCGGGGACAAAAGTCATAGCCTCGTTTATTTTATTTTCAAATATTAATTTTCTAACTAAAGATGCACTAATAATTTCTTTCTTGAATTTAAATCTTTCTTGAATATTTATTTTGTCTTTTAAAATTTCTTTTAGAATCGAATTGTACATTACCATTACAGAAGTTGTTTCGCTTCCAATATATCTCTTTCTTATATTTAATGATTTCATAAAATAATTTTTAAATATAATTGCATCTAATTTTGCATGTTCTTTTTCAACTTCATCAAGTGATTTTAAAAAATAACTTGGAAAGGTTAACGCCGATACAATATATTGTGTTGATGGTAGAATAATAATATTTTCAAAAGAAGTCAATGCAAGATAAATTAATGAAAATCTTTCTTTAAAGGAAAAAATTGATTGATCTTCTTCAACTACTAAAACTATAAAATATTCATGTTTTTTTGAGGCTTCTTCTATTAAATGATAGTGACCCAAAGTGATAGGATTACAATTTACAACAATAGCCCCTATCGAGTGTTCCAACACATCGATATGAAATCTCTTTTCAATTTGCAATTTCATTTTTTGTATTTCTATTTCTATTGAAGGATTACCCGATTCTAAAATACATACTTTTTCGGTTTTAGCCAAAGTATTAAATCCCATGCTTGTAAATACAACTTCATATTCTGTTTTAGTATACACTTGAAAATGATAAACATTATTATATCTCATAGAATTCATGACTTCACTTACAAGAATGTTTGCAATATTTTCTCCTCGATAGTCTATATCAACTGCGAGAGCTTTTATGATGTCTTTGCTTCTAGAAATAGAACCAATTATTTTATCGAATTCTTCAATATAATAGGTTTCAACTATATCTTCATCGTATTTTAAATTGTTTTCTTCTAAAAATAGAATGATTTTATATATTTCATCTTCTAATAAAGCTTGTTTAATCAACATACTATTCACCTCGATTTATATAGACAATCAATAATGCTTCCATCTCTGTATTCAACTAGTCCGATAATAGAATCACTTTTCTCGATTGCTTTCGGAATTCCAGTAATTTTATACGTAATTTCCATTAATTTTTCAATCGTTACTATTTTTAGTGATGAATGAATTAATTTACTTATTAAATCTTGTCTTTTAGGGTTGATTGCAATTCCTCTTTCGGTCACTAGTATATCTACATCTTCTCCAGGCGTAGAAATTGTGGTCACACGCTCTTTTATTATCGGAACTCTAGATTTAGTAAGCGCAGACGTAATAATCGTTATATTCGCTCCATTTGACGTGTCAGAATGACCTCCGCTTCCACCTATAATATTTCCCAAGGAATCCGTTGTAACATTTACATTAAAATCTAAATCAATTTCAGTAGCTCCTAGTATTACAAAGCTTAAATCATTTACGATAGGACTTTCTTCAAAAGGATTACCATATTTTGAAGCAGAAATAGCGATGTGATTCGAATTTTCTTTAAATGATTTGATTGCTTCTAAATCAAAACATTGAACATCATAAAGCCGACTAAACAAATTGTGTTTCATCATATCTACATAATGGCCGGTAATTCCTCCTGAAGCAAAAGATCCTTTAATTGATTTTTTAATCATTATATTTTTTATATAATCAACTACAGCAAGAGATGTTCCTCCTGCTCCGGTTTGCATTGAAAAACCATTTTGAAGTACTCCTAATTCATTCAGTAAAATGGAAGTATCTTTTGCTATTTTTAACCCAATGGGGTCTCTGGTGATTTTAGTTGTTCCGGAAACAATTCCAGATGGGTCCCCTATAGAATCCACCACAATAATTCCATCGACATACTTATGATCAAATTGAAATTCATCTAAATGCTCTATCACATTATCTGTGACTAATAATACTGTTTTAGCATATTTTAAATCGCTTATTGCATATCCCAAAGTCCCACAAGCGCTTTTTCCTTGTGATCCACTGCCATTTCCTAACTTATCAACAGTTGGACAAGCTAAAAACGCAACATCAATTGGTAATTCTCCGCTTTCGATTGATCTAGCTCTTCCTCCGTGCGTATTCATAATTAATTTCCCTTTTAGAAATCCATCTTTTATGATTGAAGAAACAGGCCCATTAAGATAATTGGTATGAATATTAGTTATTTGTTCGTTTTTTATCAAGTCAATCAACCCAATATAACTTGGAAAAATTGAACTTGGTGCAAAATGCAAATTTGTTAGCCCTTCTTCTTCTACTGTTTTGCACACTTGATTCAGAACATAATCTCCGTTACGCAAATGATGATGAAAAGAAAAAGTCATTTCAGATTTTAACTTGAAATGATGAAACGCATCTTTGTAAGAGGAAAAAAACAGTGTTTTTTCACCCTGCTTCTTTTCTTCAATGAATTTTCTTTTTTCTGTTAAATAGTTATGACTTGATATAAAAGGTTTCGCATCATCTGGAATCCATCTTCCAAGACTATTTTTCATTATATTTCCTCATTAAATTGTATTTTGAGGCTTTCTCAATTATTTTACTCGCTCTTTCAATTATTGGTTTATCAATCATTTTCCCATCCAAGCTAAAAACGCCTAATCCCTTTTCTTTCGCTTTTTTTTCACCCTCTAGAATTTTCATTGACCATAAAATTGATTCTTCACTTGGAGAAAAAACAGAATTGATTCCTTCGATATGTCTTGGGTGAATAGCTGCCTTTGAAGTCATTCCAAGAAGGCAAGCATTTTTTGCATCTCTCATAAATCCTTCGTCATCAATTACATCAGTAAAAGGAGTGTCAATCGAATCTATTTTATATGCTTTGCAGGCCATAATTACCTTTGATCTTGCATATTCTATTTCTCTTCCTTCTTTGGTTCTTGGAATTTCTAAATCACTACATAAGTCTTCTGCTCCTAAAAGCAATCCATTCACTCTATTAAGCGAAGCTATCGTATCCACTTCAAGTACCGATGAAGCCTCTTCAATAATTGGAATGATTCCAATTACTTTTTTAAGATTTTTCTTTTTTTCTATACTTGATAATATTTTGTCTAATTTTATAATTGAATCAATCCTAGCTTTTGGTAACATGATTGTATCAATTTGATCACAAACCATGCTTTCTAAGTCATCTTCAAAATAGGGAGAATTTTCTCCATTTATTCTGATGACAATCAAACCACTAAACAAACTTGGTAAAGCAAGGTAATTTTTTATCAACACTCTAGCATTATCTTTTTCAACAACGTTTACAGAATCTTCTAAATCAAATATGATTCCATCTGCGCCAAACACATCTGCATTTTGAATCATATTTGGGTTGTTTCCAGGAATAAAAAGTAAACTTCTTAACATTTAAGTCACTCCATTCTTTTTATTGCAGTTATAAGTCTTGATTTAATCGTATAATCCAAAGCACCTTTGTCTTCACAAAGAACATCAATTTTATTGATGTTTAATTCTTTTAAAGTATCAAAAATGACTTTTTCAATTTGATCATGAAAAAAATCATCAACAGCACTATGTATTGTTACTTTTAATTCTTGACTTGTTTTAACGGTGATCATGACATCGCTTGACTCTAACGTTCCTGCAATACCTATTTTCATGAATATTCCTCCTAGGATTGATTGGCTCTTGCGATAACTCGATTCATCTCATTTTTTACTATCATGTATCCAGCATCAACGCCCATTCCAGGTTTAGCTAAACATTGGTTGGCTTCACATGCAATTGCTATATTAGTTGTGACTTCAGCTGAAATATTGGTTTCATTACAAGTACCTCCGCAATAACTGCCAATATTCTTTTTATTGCAATACAGAATTGCTTCGATTACATTGTTGATTCCCCCTAAATCAGGAGTTTTAATTTGAAGCATATGCCCTGCATTGTTATCGGCAAATAGTTTTACGTCTTCAAGGGTATTACACCATTCATCAGCAACTATTTCTAGTGTGGAACCTAACATATTTATTCTTTTTGTTAAAATACTTAGATAGCTTAATGTTCCTTCGCGATCGCCTGTGTCAACGGGCCCTTCTACTCGTATTTTAAATGGTTTTGCCGTTTCTTCAAGTTTTAAAAGATATTGAATCATTTTATCAATATCATTGTCGTAAATGTTTCCAATTGTTCCATAAACATCGATATGAAGAACCGGTAAATAGGTATCATTATTTCTATGTTTTAAAATGCGGTCTCTTAACCAAATAATATATGCAATTAAGATTTCCCCATCTTTTCCTAATTTTGTTTCAACGTTATTAATCAAAGCATGCGGTAAAACATCCGCTTCTTTTAAAATCATTTTATCTACATTGATATACCTATCATCTCCGCTTTGAGTAAAAATCGGAACCGGTAAATATAGCTTGTTAGAAATATGATATTCCTTTCTCACAATTTCTGCCATAGTTACATGATGAAAATTCGCTGTTACGCTTAGTAATGCTTGTGTAATGCCGTATCTTAATGCGGTGTGAAGTTTTTTTCCTTCTAAATTCAGTCTATCATACTTTTCTGCTAAAGGTTTGAATAAATCCACTTCTTCCAAAAGCAATAAAGGAATTATTTTTTCTTCAAGAAAAGGCATATAATTTTTTGCAATAAATAAAGGATCTCTTCCTCCTGTGCCAGAATATTGGACTGCAGCGCAATCGCCATAACCTACAACTCCATTTTCAAGAATAATTTGTATCGAAATGGCTTCTCCTTTTTGTCTTACGGTCGTAAAACCTTCAATTATAGGAGTTCCTAAATAAAGAAAGCCATCATTCGTGGCTCCTTTTTTTATTGCTTTTTGGTCATCGAAAAAAAAGCCTGTATATGATTCGCTCAAAATCACTTTTTTAATTTTCATAGTATTTCCCTTCTAGTTTTTTCTATTTTTTTGGTCTTCCGATTAATTTTCCCATACTTACTGAGTAGACATCGTCTACTGTTAATTGAAATGAAATGGGCCGTTGTTCAAATGCAGCTCTTTCTTGAATTTTTAATTGATGATATTGTTTGATATCTTCACTAAACCCTAAATTACCAAACTCTAAAATACGAATATTTCCTTCATTATCTCTTGCTGGAAGAACCTTCCCCATATTAAATTTACTTGGGGCAAATGGTACATCAATTAAACCTTGTTGAAATGCTTTTACAATTCCTTTTGCAATATCTCCATCCCCAACTCGAATGATACAATCCATTAAGCTTTGAACTTCTCTTTCAATTTGATTCATTTCTTCAAAGAGTTTATCTCCTTCAGGCATAGATTGATCTTTTAGAATATTCACTATATATTTTGAAGCTTTGATTCCCATCGCGTTAACTTCCATCGTGGGAATCCCTATGGATTCATGTGGGGTTTTTGTAATCATTTTAGTCGCTTTTGAAAGTGCAGCTACCGTAGAACTCATTGCAATTAATCCCATCGCTTCAGATTCATCTTCTGGAAATCCACCCATCCATTGATGGAACACGGTTGAAACTTCCATATTATGATATCCAAACTGAAGTAGATATCTCTCAGTAAGAATTTGTAACATTCTAATTGCAGCAACATCTTGAACAAGATTTCCGCCCATACCATATCCAACTGTAATGTTTTTTACTCCTTGTTCAGCTGCAAGAATGGATTCGACGATTGCAATTGTAGTTGAAATGGAAGGGGGAACTAAGGTTCCAGTCAAAGGTCCAAAAGGTTCTCTGTTAATTGAAATTCCTCTTTCTTCATAATACCCAACCAAACGATCACAATATTGCCAATTATGAATGCTCGTTTCCAAAGGAACTGATTTTGCATAAGGGATATTATAAGAAATGCCTCCGCCTTCATTAGAAGTCCAACCCGATGCATGAATAATTTCGGATAACAATCTTGCGTCTGGTGTACCATGTCTTGCTTGAATCGGAACATTTATGGATTCCATAACTAATTTACAACCCATTACTCCGTGATTCACTATCGGAAACCCATTTAGAAGCGCTCTGCCAATTAGCTCGCTTTCTTTCATACCTTTTTCCGCTTCTGCATATCTATTTTGTCTTGTATAACTATCCACAGTAGAAGGAAGAAAATCAGCTCCGCTTTTTTCTAAATGTTTCAATAATTTAATATGTTCTGCTAAAACAGGGACTCCAGCTCTTGGTTGAATTAAAGTAATCCCTTGTTTTTTGGCGTTATTTAATTTAAACGCAAAATTTTTATGTTCTGGAATTTGCTTTAAAAAAGCAATCGCTTTGTCTAAATCCAGAGCGGGATCGCTTCCAGTCTTCCAATCAAGAAGTACTTTCTTTCTTTCTAACAAGAATTCTTCTTCGGTCCATTTTTTGTTTTTGAGTTCCATTTTGTAAACCCTCTTCTAAAGTATTTTCATGTATTTTTTCATGATTTTCAAAGCAAGCAAAGGTTCTTTTTGACTTAATAATCCCATAGCGGCTAATATGTATTTAAAATCCAACATAAAATGAGGATGAATCGGCCGAAGTTCTGAATGATTGTGTAAAATATTTGTCGTTTTAGCAAGAATTGCTGTGGGGATTTTAGAATTAATAACTACTCCACCCGTTCCGATAACATACTCTATATCAGTCAAATCTTTTCCAATTTGATTATAAATCATTCCCATTGGGGTAAATACTTCTTCCACCCTACCAACATGACGATGCATTGCACGATAGGCACACATTTCAGCTAATAGTTGGTCTATGAATTCATCGTGTGGATTTTCTGGTAATGAACTAACATTTTGATAACGAAATGCTACTTCATTAACTATATCTACACCCTTTTCTTGATTGATAAACTGAATTTCTTCTTTTGTTAAAGCTTTGATAATCCCTGGAGCAGAATATCTCATCCCTAAATCGCCTTCAACTGTTCTCTTTGCGAATGGTTCTTCAAGTCCGTGAATAATTACATCACTTCGATTGGATGCGTTACAGATTGAATAAAGGTCTGTAGTAGCCCCTCCAATATCCACAATTACAATATCTCCTAATCCAGGTTCATGAAGATAGCCTTTTGAAAGCAATTCAGCTGCATATAAAACTGCTTCTGGTGTCGGTAACACAACTTCATCTATTTCTGCTTCTATTTTTTTAATACCTTTAGCGACAATAATTTTTTGTAAGAAAATTTCTCTAATCTTTTCTCTTGCACATTTCACATTTAAAACGTTAATTCTTGGCATAACATTATCACAAATGTATCCGTCTAAATTATATTTTTTAAATATATCTTCGATTTCATCTTGGCAAGTTTTATTTCCGGCATATACTATCGGAATTTTAACATTCATTTCACCTAAAAGTTTTGCATTGAACAAAACACATTCTGTATTTCCTCCATCCGCTCCTCCTGCAAGTAAAATGATGTCGATTTTTTGAGTGATAAGTTCTTTTGCTTCTCTTTTTGTAAGATGATGTGAAAAAATCAAATCTATTTTTGCCCCTGCCCCAAGACAAACTCTTTTCGCAGCTTCCACTGTTAGTTCTTCCACTAGACCAATAGCGGCCATTTTAAGGCCGCCAGCTGCCGAAGAACAGGCAATGACTTGATCAAATTTTATTTGTCTACCAATTTCATTATATAGATTTTCAAGCGCTTTATGATAACCAATACGAATATCTTGATCCACAGTTGTAAAATGCGAAGCGGTTCCAATAATATCTTCTAATGCGGTATCAACAGCGGTCAATTTGGTAAACGTTGATCCAAAATCAATTAGTAAGTAATAACTCATTTTATTCTCCTAAGTCCTCTGAAATATCCGATAATGCCTTATCAATTGGAGTCCCTGGTGGATAAACCCGGTTAAATCCCATCTTATAAAATCGTTCTTTTACTTCTTCAAAATTTTGTTTTCCAACAACTATATTTCCTCCGACATAAAGTAAAATATCGCCTATGCCAGACTCAATGCATTTATCTCTCATTCCTCTACAATCAATTTCCCCGTGCCCATAAAGGGAGGATACCATAATTAGTTTAGCATCCGTCTCAATTGCTGCGTTGATAAAATCTTCTTGTGAAGACAAAACGCCGATATTAATAACTGTATATCCTGCGTTTTCTAAAGTATATTCGATAATTTTGTTTCCTACTGCGTGAACATCTGCACCAATCACGCCAATCACAATTGATTTCAAAGTAATCTCCTCTTCGTTTTGAAAGCGTTTTTACAGCCCCATTATATCATAGAAAAATCGAAGTTTCAAAGGGTAATTTCCCTTTTAACTGTTTTCTTTTTCTTTCAGAAAACAACGAAAAAAAGCATGGTAATTCCATGCGTTATTTCGGTTCTATTTTAGATTGATTTCTAGCAAGAATATATAAAAAATCACTTAATCGGTTCAAATACATTTGAACATAATTTAAATCTTTTCGTATTTTTTTAATTGCAAAATGGGTTAATTCTCTTTCCGCTCTTCTACAAACGGATCTTGATACATCCAGATAGCTTCCCGCTAACGAAGTAGAACTTCCTGGCAAACAAAATTTAGGCTCTAGTGGATGCTTCGTTAATTCTTTTTGACTTTCTATTTCAAGAAAAAGAACATCTTCTTGGGTAATTTGTTTTAATTTTGTGTAATTATTATGGTTTGGATTCGATGCAATAATGGCGCTTATAATTTCTAAGTGATTTTGAATGAAAAGAAGTTCTTCAATTTGGATGAAATGATAAGTTAATCCTAAGAAAGAACTTAATTCATCAATACTTCCTAATGTTTGAAATAATATGTCATCTTTAGGAAGTATTTCCATCACAGCATTTGAAGTCATTCCTAAGTCGCCTTTTTTTGTAGATATTTGTGTGATTTTGGTAATCATTTTAGATTCACCTCAAATAAAAATTTCGATTCTATTTTCGCATCATTTCTTCTATTTTGCAAGACAAAACGCCCTTTAATTTTCTTTTTTTCTTCGAATCAATTCTAATACTGCAAAGGAGGCTACATCTTCAGCGTATTTCTTAGGTCCAAATCCAGCATCATACCCTAATTCTTTTGCTAATTCGTGAGAGATTCTTGCCCCTCCGGCAATCAGTAATACTTTATCTCGAATTTTTTCTGCTTCGAGAAGTTCTACAAGTTCAATTAAATTTTTAAGGTGAACATCTTTTTGTGTGACGGTTTGGCTAACTAATAATACATCTGCTTTTAATAACTTGGCTTGTTTTACAAATTCTTCGTTTAATACTTGGCTTCCTAGGTTATAGGCCTTAATATGTTTATATCTTTCAAGACCATAATGCCCAGAAAATCCTTTCATATTCATAATGGCATCAATTCCCACGGTATGTGCATCCGTTCCGGTTGAAGCTCCAATAAAAACGAGATCTCGATTGAATTCTTTTTCTATCAAATCCTCTATTTCTTCTCTAGAAAAAGTAGGTGTCTTTATTTCTTGTATGTGTATCATCTCTGGGTCAACTGAAAAAGGAACGGCTCCATATATAACATAAAAACTGAAGCCTTCATAAATGGATTCTGCGTGTACGACTTGTGGATCCATCAAACCCATTTGCTTTGCTATGTTTTTAGCCGCTTCAATACCAACCTCTCCATATTCAAATGGTAAAGTAAAGCTAATTTCTACTTTGCCATCATTTAGAGTATCTCCATAAGGTTTAATTTTCATTGAGTTCCTCCTTTATGGCATCTTGAACCACATTAATATAATTAACGTGTTTTTTTATCACACCATCTAATCCTTTTCCACCTGTGAAAGATCTTTTCACATTTGCAAATACTCCATTTTCTAATGAATGAAATAGGGTATTTTCCTTTATCTCTTTAAGAATCGTTTTAGCATTTAGAAGAACTTCTTGAGCTCTAGTTTGGATTATTCCATTTGGTTTATAATCAATTTCGTCTCCTAAATCCTTCATTGCTGTTTGAATTATTTTAGCATTTTCAATAGCTAAAAATCGATCCGACATAAATGGAGTATGAATGGCTTCTGTCATCATACCTAATAAATGAATCGATTGTCCTGTTAAAGTTGTGGCTATGTTAAACATTGTGTTTTGCATATATGCTTTAAAAATATTCCCATTTATATGTTTGGTTGGTGGCATATATTTTAAAGGCGCATTTGGAAAAATCTCTCTTGCCATTTGGGCTTGTGCAATTTCATATAAAAAGCTATTTTCAATCATTGGTTCTATTTCAAATGCGTGCCCTAATCCCATTAATTCTTCTTTCAAAAGTGCTCTTTTTGCAAATTCTTCATTGATAAACTGAGAAGCTAAAACGGTGTGTGCTTCAGAAAACGCATCCGACGTTGTTAAATAATTATCTTCTCCAGTATTTATAATGATTCCTGCATAGGCATTAATCAATCTTGAAAAATATTGGTCAATAAACGTTCTTTGCATATTTATATCTCTAAATATAATGCCATACATACTATCATTTAGTAAAATATCAAGTCGTTCAAAAGCGGCCATTACAGCAATTTCAGGCATACAAAGTCCAGAAGCGTAATTTACAAGTTTTATATACCTGTGTTCTTCTTTTGAAACTTCATCCAGTGCTTGTCTCATGATTTTAAAGTTTGCTTGTGTGGCGTATGTTCCTCCAAAGCCCTCAGTAGTTATGCCATAAGGAACATAATCCAATAACGATTGTCCGGTTGAACGAATAACTGCAATGATATCTGCGCCGGCTTTTGCTGCAGATTTTGCTTGAATGACATCTTCATAAATATTCCCAGTAGCAACGATAACATATATCTCCGTTTTTTTTACAGGAAATTCACGAATGATTTTTTCTCTTTCTAGTTTGTTCTTTTTGATTAATGCTAATGATTTTTCTAAATAGGGTTGTAACGTCTTTTTAATTTGAGTTGGAGTTAATAAAGGATAATCACATAATTTAACTTTTTTTAAATTATATTGTTTAACAAATTCATCTAAAGATATCCCTAAATGTTCTAATGCGCTTGCTATGTACGAAGATATCCCTAACGACAAATCCCCGTTTTTTAAAACATCATCTACCATTACATTCGGAATTGGAACGTCAAATTCATCAATTCCGTCAATGCCAAGCATTCGGCAAACACTTCGTTCAACAGCTACGGTTGTATGTTGATAAATAAAATGTTGTACATCATCTGTAATTTGCGTTGCATAAAGACGGCATGCGTCAATATTATCTTGATTTAAATGTAGTTTTTTCATTTTTACTCGCTTTCTTCAAGCACATTCAAAATTGGCAATGTGGTTTTTTGCATAAATAATTCTTTAAAAAGAATTTTATCAAATGAATATCCTTTTGGAGAATAAGGATTTATCATAATTGCTATCAAATGAATGGGATGTATAACATAGATTTGTTGGTTCAATTGAAATAAATGTTTTAATAATTTTTCATTTGCTTGTAAGTTAATGGGTGTTTGTAAAATCAAATGAATTTTAATTTCATTTCTGTTATTAATCAAAGCATGAATAATTTTTGGCCCTAACGCATTTGGAATGTACAAATATTTTGTGTTTTTGTCCAATTCGGAAATGATTTGTTCAGGATGAATTAGGGTAGATGATTCATCTAATATATGAACTTTTCCATATTGATTAATTGATGCAATGTGTTCATATTTATCAAGGAACGCAAACCGTTCTTCAATTTGAGGCAACTGAAATTTTTGAATGGACATCATAGCATCTTGAATAACTTCTTCAATGGAATTTGCTTGATTTGCTCCAACACAAAAAAGAGTTGCATCAGCAAGACCTGCGGTTGTATGTCTTGAAAAAGCTCCATCTATAAATATTTTTTCGCATTGAAATTCTTTTAACTTAAGAATTATTTTTTCCATGTCACTTATAAGGGATGGCCCTGCAACTAAACAAAAACCTTCTTCAATAATTTCAATAATAACGATTTTTCCTATAGATGTTTGTATATCGGTTTCTTTTAATATTTTGTAAGTGGCTGTTATTTCTTCCAAACAATTTTTGGCAGTTCCAACAATCATTTTGGGATACACTTTAATTCTTGGCTTTGGCAATCTAGTAATTTGATCTATTTTTTCTCCATCTAATCCGATAGAGGTTATCCCAATAATTTTTTCTTTGAACGAATCAATTAATTTATTTAACACGGTTGTTTTACCTGCGTTTTTAGCATTTCCCACAATACTAATTACATCATAATTTCTTACATGACTCGCTACTGTTTTAATGGCCGTTTTCTTCTTTCTAAAGAACTTGGTTCAATAGAAATTCTTTTTCCACTTAAAAGTGCGCTTACACCTCTAACTGAATCTGAGTTTCCATTTTCGCAATCATCAATATTGACATAATCTGTGGGTTCGCTATACGTTGTAATAACTCCCTCATAATTCCTTAAAACTACCCGGTTTGGTGCCATAGAAATAATATAGTTTGGCATTAATGGAATTTTACCTCCACCACCTGGCGCATCTACTACAAATGTAGGGACACAATATCCAGACACATGTCCTCTTAACCCTTCCATTATTTCAATACCTTTTGAGATTGGTGTGCGAAAATGTTCTATTCCTACTGAAAGATCACATTGATATATGTAATAAGGTCTTACTCTAATTTGAGCTAACTTTGTTACTAATTTCTTCATAGTAGGCAAGCAATCATTGACGCCTCTTAACAAGACACTTTGATTCCCTAAAGGGATTCCAGCATCTGCTAATCTATCAATGGCTTCTTTGCTTTCTTTAGTAATTTCATTAACATGATTAAAGTGGGTGTTTACCCAAATTGGATGATATTTTTTTAACATATCTACTAGTTCTGTTGTAATTCGTTGAGGCATTACAACGGGAACTCTTGTCCCTAAACGAATAATTTCTACATGTTCAATCTCGCGTAGTCTTGAAATGATGCTTTCTAACATTTGATCGCTTAGTAATAAAGCGTCTCCACCAGACAATAAAACATCTCGAATTTGAGGCGTGTTTTTGATGTATTCAATGGCTTTATTAATTCTTTCACTCGGTGCTTGATGGTCTGTTTGCCCTGCAAATCTTCTTCTTGTACAATGCCTACAATACACACTACACATATCCGTAATCAAAAACAACACTCTATCAGGATATCTATGTGTGAGTCCTGGTACTGGCGAATCTACATCTTCATCGAGTGGATCAACCATATCGTTTTTGCCGATTAATAATTCAGAAATTCCAGGAATTGCTTGCTTGCGAATGGGACAATCAGGATTTTCAGGATCAATGAGTGTCAAATAATAAGGAGTAATTGCCATTCTGAATTTTTTTAACACATTAGCAATGTCTGATGATTCCTCTTTGGAAACATTCAAGTATTTATTTAATTCTTCAACACTTGTAATTCTGTTTTTCACTTGCCAATGCCAATCATTCCATTGAGAATCTAAAATGTTTGGAAAATATTTTTTCTTTCTTTCAAGGTAAGCATCATTTGTTTGAATCATATTATTCCTCTTTTCCATATCTTTTCATAAAAATATCATACAACGTAGGCGATTCTCTTAATAAATTTAAGGTCAATTCCGCATGATTTTCCGTATACCCATTTCCAATAATCATTGTAGCTTCACTGGCAATTCCTTCTGCGCCAAGCGCAGCTTTTGTAAAGGAGGTTGCCATACTAAAAAAGTATACAATCCCAGTATTTTTTGTAGGCAAAATTGACGTCATCTCCGTGTTTGGAATATTCACTACATTAATAGTAATATCTACTAGTTCGTTTTGATTTACCTGTAACACTTTTTCATATATTTCCATCGGATTTCTAGCATCGCCAATTATAATTTGATGACAAACATCTAATCTTTGTAATTCTTCTAATTGACTTTCGTCATATATTACTCCAATGACATTCCCTTTTTCTCCTGTGTTTTTTCTTGCTTGGTATGCACATAATAATCCGCTCTTCCCAGACGCGCCCAAAATTAAAACGCTTTGTCCTTTCTTTACAAGACGGTTTACTTGTGCCGGAGCTCCAGCGACATCTAAAGCAGAAAGAACTAAATGTGAAGGTAAATCTGAAGGTATTTTAGCATAAATTCCAGTTTCAAATAAGATGGCTTCTCCAATAATGTCTACTTGATCCTTTTCAGGATGAATCTGTAAAATTTTATGAATCTTTAGCGGTGTTAGAGACAACGAAACCAACGATGCAATTTCATCACCAATTTTCAAATCTTTTTTAAGAGAAGATCCTATTTCTTTAACCGTTCCCAGAAGCATTCCTCCAGAACCTGTAACAGGATTTTGCATTTTCCCTCTCATAGATACAATAGAAAGAATCATTTCACTCATAGCTTCTATATTTCCGTTTGACACGTTCTTTATTTGTGTAAAAGAAGCTGAATCAATATTTAATGTTTTTACATCAATTAAGATTTCATTGTCTTGACAAATCATTGTATTATCAAGAATATCCGCTCCTTGAGGTAATGCTTTTAAAGGAGAAAGAACTCGATGTGTTCCATATTTACATAGTTTATTCATACTTCACTCCATTCCTAGAATTTCTCTCGCTTCTTTTGGCGAAGCAATTTCTCGATGATGTTTTTTTGCAATATCAACGATTTTATATACTAATTCAGCATTTGAAGATGCTAATCGGTTCTTTTCAATGTATAAGTTGTCTTCTAGACCAACTCGAACGTGTCCACCTTGAATAATGGATTCTTCTGCTAAAGAAAATTCGAATTTTCCAATTCCAGCCACACTAAAAGTAGCTTCTTCAGGAATGCTTTCTTTTAAAAAGCGAAAATCTCTTTGTTCTCCTGACATTCCTCCGTTTACTCCAAGAACAAAACTAAAACGTAAGGGCGAGATAATATATCCTTTTCTGTATAACCTTAACACTGTATCAACATGCCCTTTTTCAAAACATTCTAATTCATAAGGAACCTTTTTTTCATGCATCGTTTTAGCGAAATATATAATATCGTTTTCTGTATTAACAAAAATATCATCTCCACCAAAATTTAGTGTTCCACAATCTAAAGTTGCCATTTCAGGGTTTAGGTTCAAAGGAGCAAGTCTTTCTGTTCTTGACATGCCTAAAGCGCCGCCTGTGGAAACTTGGATAATAACATCAGGACATTTTTCTTTAATGGCATGAATCAATTCTTGAAACCGATTTTCATCTTGAGTTGGTGAACCGTCATCCATTCTTGCATGTAAATGAATAATGCTAGCTCCCGCAAGATAAGCATTATATGCTTCTCTTACATTTTCATCTATTGTATAAGGAACTGCAGGATTTTGTTCCTTCGTCACTTCTGCTCCCGTAATGGCGCAAGTAATAATTAATTTTGTCATCATTTTCGTTGAAGTGATTTTGGAACAACACAAGTTCCTGTGGCGCTTGCGACTAATAATTTATTTTCTAATACACTTGCAGCACTTGGAGAAATGGAAGGCATCGCTTGAATAACTTTATAACAAGAAAACTCCATTTTTCTTGAAGTGTTTCCAATATGTGTGATTTCACCATATACTTCTAAATAATCTCCTGCATAAACTGGAGCGAAAAAATCAACTTGATCATAAGCTCTAAATAACCCTTCATCTCCATCGTTTGTAATTAATAATTCAGTCGCTACATCACCAAAAAGACCAAGAATACGAGCCCCATCAACTAGATTTCCGCCATAGTGAGCATCTTGAAATGACATTCTAACACGTAACATTGTTTTCATTTTTATATTCCTTTCATCGGGATGACATCTTTTATAATTAAAGCGGCTCCCGTAGCTTGTCTTATCTCTTCAATCGTATAATCTGGATGAATTTCTAACAAATGCAGTCCATCATTTTCTACAGAAATGACCGCCATTTCTGTTACAATTAGATTTGCTTGTTTAAATGCCGTTAGTGGTAACATGCATTCTTTTAATATTTTTGGTTTTCCTTTGTTTGTATGAGTCATTGCGATAATTACTTTTCTAGCACCTACCACCAAATCCATTGCTCCACCCATTCCTGGCACTTTTTTACCAGGAATAATCCAAGAAGCAAGACTTCCTACTTCATCCACTTCTAAAGCTCCTAAAACGGTAATATCAATATGTCCTCCTCGGATCAAAGAAAAAGATAGTAAAGAATCAATAAAAGATCCTCCTGGTAAGATTGTAGCTTTATTTCCTCCCGCATTCACAAGATTTGTTTCTTCTTCGGTTAATGGTCCTAGTCCAATCACTCCGTTTTCAGCTTGAAATGTGATATTTTTATTATGGTCTATATAATCCGCAACCAAAGTAGGAATTCCAATTCCTAAATTAACTAAATCTCCATCTTTTAATTCTAAAGAAATTCTTTTAGCAATTATTTGTTTATCATCCATGAGTTTCATCCTCCAAAATATAGTCAACCAAAGGAAAAGGAGTGATAATACACTCAGGATCTAGCATTTCAACTCGTTTGACTGCATCTACCACA
Organism: Bacillota bacterium; assembly: GCA_018818595.1. NCBI lineage: Bacteria > Bacillati > Bacillota > Bacillota bacterium. The sequence continues at coordinate 25,472 of JAHIRM010000035.1, read as the reverse complement.
ACAAGATCTGAAGCAAGTGCCATTACCGGATTAAAATTTCTCATTGTTTGAATAAACTGAAGATTTCCAAATTTATCTGCAATTGCTCCTCCAATTAAAGAAATATCCGCTCTTAAAGGTTCTTCTAATAAGTAATCTATTCCTCGAACCGTAATTACACATTTGTTTACTTCAACCAAAGTATTAAGACCGGTTGGTGTTAAAATCCCCCCAAGCCCTGCTCCTCCAGCTCTAATTCGTTCCACTAACGTTCCTTGAGGAACCAAAATCACTTCCATTTCATTGGTTTGCATTAACGTTCCAACAAATGGATTTGTTCCTATGTGAGATGCGATTAATTTTTTAACACGCTGTTTTGCAATTAATTTCCCGACTCCTAAATTTTCAAATCCACCATCATTGCAAATAATTGTCAAATCTTTGACATTACTTTCTAGCACTAAATCGATGAGTCTTTCCGGACTACCATTGCTTAAAAATCCACCAACCATCAAAACAATTCCGTCTTTTAAAAGTGATTTAAAATCTTCTTTAGTTATTAACCCTTTCATTAGTCCTCCTTATCGAGGTGGCATAATTTCTGCTTCTCCCAATACTACACATTCTTCGTATTGGTTCGTCGCAACACATTCAAATACCACTCTATTTCGTTCGCTGATTATCTCTTTTACTGTAACTTTTGCATTAATTGTGTCTCCAAAAAACACGGGTTTTGTAAATTTTAATGATTGTTTTGTATAAATACTTCCAAGTCCAGGCAGTTTAACTCCAAATATAGTGCTAAACAATGCCCCTACAAACATTCCATGAACGATCCGTTTCTTAAAAATACTGTTTTTAGCATATTCTTCGTCCATATGTGCAGGATTTAAGTCTCCAGTAATTTTACCAAACAATTCAACATCTTCAAGTGTGAACGTTTTTGTAAATGTTTCGGTCTGACCGACTTTTATTTCTTCAAGCGTAAATCCTTTCATAATAGCCCTCCTTCCACAAAAAAAAGCCGCTATATTTTTACAATATAACAGCTCTCCATCATTGATGGCAGTATTTAAGCATTCGCTCACATACCAAGAGTTTGACAGATTAACCCATCATCTCTTTCGGCAATATATTCCTTTTTTTATCGCATCTAAGGTTTATCTTATTTTCATCGATAAAATACCAATATATCGCGCCTCTGTGTGTATTAAATTTAACTTCATTATACCCAATAATGTAAGCGTTGTCAACCTTCTTTTAACACAATCGCACATGTAACAAAAAGATAATTGACCAACGAAGACTTTTATAAAAATAGTTATTTTAGAGGAGTAAAATACTGAAACGCCTTTGGGATAGAATAAACCTTCTTAATGTCTTGTAACGAGACCCATTCATACAAATCAGTCTTTGGTTTTGAAAGAACTTCAATGTTGTATCCAATCAAGTACCATTCCAAATGAGAAAATATATGTTTTTTTTCTTCTAAATCAAATATATTAGAATAACTATATCCTTCATTTTGTAAAAGAAGTATGACTTCTTCTTTTGATAAATAATTCTCAAAATTAGGATACTCCCATAAGTTTGATAATAATCCTCTTTCCAATCTTTTATGAATTGCATATAACCCATTATAGTGAAGTAAAAGAATCGTTTTATATTCAATTCTTCTTGCATTATTTATCTTTTTAGCAGGAATAATTTGTAATAAGTCTTCTCTATATGCCATACAGTCAAATTGAAAAGGGCAATTTAAACAGTTTGGTTTCCCTTTTGGCAAACAAATAATTGCTCCAATTTCCATCAAAGCTTGATTAAAATCACCAACACGTTTGTCTGGTAAAAGTTGTTTCACTTTTTCTTCAATTTTCTTTTTTACGATTTTATCATTTAATACATTTTGAAATTTAAATATTCTTGCGATTACTCTTAAAACATTTCCATCAATTGCAGGATATTTTTTATTAAACGCAATGGAAGAAATAGCTCCAGCTGAATAAGGACCAATTCCGGGTAGCATTATTAATTCTTCATACGTTGAAGGAATCACTCCATCGAATTCATTCATAATGATATTTGCTGCTTTTTTTAGATTTTTTGCTCGATTATAATAGCCTAATCCTTGCCATAACTTGTACAATTCATCGTCAGTAATTTTCGCAAGGATTGTCACCTCTGGAATTCTTTTAACAAACTCTGCAAAATATGGAATAACCGTTTCCACCCTTGTTTGTTGAAGCATCATTTCGGAAATCCAAACGCGAAAAGCGGTTGGGTCATCTCTCCAAGGCAAAGATCTTTTTTGAATATCATACCAATTAATTAGCAAGTTATAGAATTTTATTTTAGTTAATGTCACGTTGTTTTACCCCTTTTTTTTAGCCAATGAATTGAGTTGAGTTTGATTTTTGACTTTCCTTTTAGCTATACAATTTATTATATACGATTCTATCTCCTTTTTTAAACTATTTAAAAAACTTGAGAAATAGTTAATCTATCTATTCCTTCCTTATAAAGTGAAAACGGTCTCTTAATCTATCTACAAGTAATATTTTTCATATTTTTAAAATAGTGTTATAATTAAGTGAAATCGGTTACAAAAGGGGGATATAAAATTTATGAAATTATTAAAAAAATTACTTGCGATTTTCTTGTTAAGTATTGTTAGTGTAACCATTCTCTCTACTCATACAAAAGTCGCAGCATACGATACATCTACTTTAAACATCCATTATTTTCGGTATGATGACACTTATACCGGATGGAGCCTATGGTTATGGCCATATGAACCAATTGATGGCGGAGGATCAGATTACACCTTTAATGGAGAAGATTCCTTTGGAAAAACTCTCTCTCTTTCTTTAGAAGATACTCCCTTAGTTGATTCAACTTCAATTGGGATTCTCGTTCGAACCGCCGATTGGGTAAAAGACGTTTCTATTAACCGCTACATTGATTTAACGAACCCAGATGAATTTGGTACTGTAGATGTCTATTTGGTTCAAAACGACTCAACAGTCTACTATGCTTTAGAAGATGCGGATGTATCAAACAAAGTCCTTTCCGCAAGTTTTATCGACGAGGACTCTGTGTATTTCGTTACTACAAAAACAATCACCGCAGATGATGTAACACTCTACGCAGATGAAGATGAAATTGCTATTTCTAATTTTGCTATGAATGGCTATGAAGGATCTTTTGACATTACAGAAGAGGTAGATTTATTCAAAAGTTATTCTCTTGAAGTAGATTTTGGAGACGTTGATTTAGCAACTTCTGCAGTAGGATTTGATGGTTTTTATACAAGCGATGCCTTTAATGAAGCTTTTGGTTATGATGGGGACTTAGGCGCAATTTATTCAAGCGCTTCTACCACTTTTAAGCTTTGGGCTCCTGTAAGCGATGCCGTTCAATTAAATCTATATACACTGGGTCACACCGCTTCTCAAACGGATTATGATGGCATTGTAGGTGTGAATGATCCCTATCAAGTATCAGAAATGATTCTAGGAGATAAAGGGGTATGGTCCGTAACCGTTTTAGGTGATTTAGATGGCATATATTATACCTACTCTGTCACAAATGGAGAAGATGAAAACGAACTCGTTGATCCTTATGCCTTCACAGTTGGGGTCAATGGTAGTCGAGGAATGGTCATCAATTTTGATAACTATAATCCTACTGACTGGGAATCTGATGTAAGACCAGAAACTATGGTTTCTTATACTGATGCGATTATCTATGAATTACATGTTAGAGATTTTACATCTCATTCTTCTTGGAACGGAACGGAAGAATATCGTGGAAAATTTTTAGGATTAACCGAAACAGGCACAACCTATAGCTCGGTAACTACTGGATTAGATCATATTCTAGAACTAGGCGTTACACACGTTCAATTGCTTCCGGTTTTTGATCATGGTATTATTGATGAAACTAGATTAAATGACGAATCTTATTATGGTATTTATGATGGTATCTTTAACTGGGGATACATGCCAGAAAACTTTAATTCACTAGAGGGAAGTTATTCAACAGATCCTTATAATGGAGAAGTCAGAACTACAGAATTTAAAGAGTTAGTTCAAACATTCCATTCAAATGATGTAAGAGTGATTATGGATGTTGTATACAATCATACTGGAAAATCCGCTGACTCCAATTTTGATTTAATAATACCTGGATATTATTATAGAATGAACAGTGATGGAACATTTTCTAACGGAAGTGGCACTGGAAACGAAACCGCTTCAGAACGATATATGTTTAGTAAATACATGGTTGATTCCTTAAAATTTTATGCAAACGAATACCATATAGATGGATTCCGTTTTGATTTAATGAAACTTCATGACATAGAAACAATGAATGTAATCGTCGAAGAACTTCATGCAATAGATGATACAATCATTATTTTTGGAGAACCATGGACAGGTGGCACAAGTCAGCTTTCCCAAACCGATGCAGCTTATAATGCAAATTTAGATGTATTACCTGGCATTGCAGTTTTTAACGATGATACAAGAGATGGTATCAAAGGGTCTGTCTTTACAGAAGGAGACAAAGGTTTTGTTCAAGGAAGCAATTATGCTGATTCTAGAGTCATGTTAGGCGTAACCGGAGGAACCGCTCAATTAAATTTAGGTATTGGGGCTCTTCCAAAAGGAGCTTGGGCTCTTCAACCAACACAAACCATTAATTATGTAACGGCACATGATAACAATACTCTTTATGATAAATTATATTTAAGTACCTATGCACCCGCTGATCAAATTATTCGAATGCAAAGGCAAGCAAATGCTATTGTCTTAACTTCTCAGGGAATTCCGTTCTTACATGCGGGTGTTGAAATCTTACGATCAAAACCTTGTACGGTTGGTGGGGATACTTGTAATTCAAGCAATTTATTTGATCATAATTCCTATAAATCGCCTGATGAAACCAACCAAATTGATTGGAATTTAAAGGTAGACAATATTGATACTTTTAATTATTACAAAACTCTAATCTCGCTTAGAAAAATGAAACCCGTGTTTACATTGAGTACAACTGCTGAAATCACACAATCCTTAACGCTGATTCCTGATCAGGAATCTGGATTCATATCCTATTTACTAAGCGATAGTACAGACCAATGGAAGACTATTTATGTTTTACATAATAACGGAGACCAAAAACGCAAAGTCACATTGCAACTTGGAACGTGGAACGTGGTTGCTACAACCGATGAAATCGGCGAAGTCACTACTACAAGTTTCAATGATGAAACCATTTCAACTCTTTCAACGCTTTATGTTCAAAAAGGTGGAAAAACAATTGAACTCGATACAAATGAAACGTTAATTATGTATAGTTTAGAAACTGTAACATACAGCGCTCCTGCAGAAACTAATTATTTGCTACCAATTTTCATTAGCGTAGGTGCTGTTATTGTTCTTATCCCTACCATCATTATTGCAAGAAAAAAGATTTTAGTAAAATAAGTTTAATTTTATAATTAAAAACAAGGTGCAAATTTATGCACCTTGTTTCTTTATTATTTTCTAAACACAATATCTGAATTATAAACCTCTAAAATTGTTGTCGAGTAAGGAGAAAAACTAAACAATTGTCCAACACTTGAAAAATCTTCGCTTTGATAAATAATATTGAACGAATCTAAATCATGAGTAATAGCTTTTTCTTGAGAACTCATATTATGAATGACTAAATAAGTTGTTCCCTCATAACTCCTAAGATAAGTCATCAACCGGTTTTCGTCATTATCGATTAATTGAATATCTCCATACTGTATTACGCTTTCGCTTTTCTTTAATGAAATCATTTGAATATAAACATTTAGCAATGAGTTTTCATCTTCTAATTGAGAAGTAACGCCATCCAAGCTTAGATTATAAGCAGTCCAATCACTAATTCCTCCGGTTTTTCCGGTAGTGTTATAAGAACTATCTTCTCCCCAAATAAAAGGTTGTCTAATTGTTTCATCAGGCTTCACTCCACTCATTCCTAATTCTTCTCCATAATAAATCCAAGAAATTCCAGGTAAAGTTAAGAGAATTCTTGAAGCGAGTTTCATTTTATTTATGTCTTGTCCGATTTGATCAAATATTCTATTTTGATCATGATTGGTAAGGAAAACAGAATCGATGTACTCTGTTCGAATTAATCCAAAAGCATCTCTTGCATTAACCAAAGATTGAATTGCTAAAGAATCATAACCCGCCTGCAAAGAATAAATTAGTTTACTTGAAAACTCAAAATTAAATGCCGAATCCATTCCTGCATAATAATCACTAACATAATCCGAACTGATACTAGCGATTTCTCCAACAATAAAGGCGTCAGGATTTACCGACTTAACAAAACTATTTAATTCTTTGAATAACTGAACGTTCTCTGTAATGGTTGATGTTCCACTTGGATACTCATTTGAGTCATATATATGTTTTGCGGCATCTATTCTAAATCCATCAACACCCTTTAAAATCCAAAATTCAGCAATATTTTTTATTTCTTCTCTTACAAATTCATTATCAAAATTAAGCTCTGGCATTTGATCCCAAAAAGAAGCGTAATAATATTGTCCGTTATTTAAATACCAGCCGACTTTACTTGGGTAAGCCACTTTGTCAGTTAAACTATTCCAAACGTACCAATCTCGATATTCACTCGTTTGAGAACTTCTAGAATTATCAAACCAAGGATGATTATATGATGTGTGATTAATAACAAAGTCCATTAATATTTTTATGCCATTTTCTTCAGAAACATCTAATAATTCTTCATAGTCAGCCATGGTTCCAAGTTGTGGGTCAATCTCATAATAATTTGTAACATCATATTTATGATAACTCGGAGAGGTGTTTACGGGATTAATCCACAGGCAATCCACATTTAGTGTATTTTTTAAATAATCGATATTTTCTGTTATTCCCTTAATGTCTCCATACCCATCCCCATTACTATCTGCAAAAGAAATAGGAAAAATTTGATAACAAACACTTACATCGTTTAAAAAATATGAAGAAGTATCTACCATATCATAATCTATTTTCCATGATAAATCTTTTGTGGTTGTAGTGGCAATTGCTTGAGTAGTTGTTGTTGTCTGTTCATGGCACGAAACAAAAACAAACGATATGATAATCATCATAATTACAAGTATCGTCTTTTTCATATATTCATCTTCTTTCTAAGAAAAAAGGCTCTTGCGAGCCTTCTTTTTAAAATTTATTCAGTTGGTGCAACGTTGTTTTCAAGAATCCAAGCATTTGCAACGCTCACTAATTCTGTTTGAGCTTCGGTTGGAGTTTTAGTTCCATCCCATACAGCAACATAGTAGTCTTGAATATTAATGTTATAATATACGTTCATTGCTCTAATTGTAGTTGCATTAGGTAAAGAACCAGCTGGTTCTAATGTATTAAATCTCATTCCTAAAGCAAATTCTGCTTTGTTTTCAGAAGCGATATCTGGATAGATTGCAGCATCTGTTTCTAAAGCTGGTAAATAAGATGAACTAGAAACGATTGTTTCCATAACATCTTTTGTGTAAAGCCATCTTAAAACTTCAGATGAAGCTGATGGATTTTCAGTATAACCATTGATAACAAAACCTTTGGTTTTCATTAATGGAGTTAATTGAACGCCATCATAAGTTGGCATTGCAGAGAATTTAAAATCATATTCATTTGCAGTTTCTTTTCCATCAACATCTTGCCAAGTTCCAACTAAACTAAATGGATAAGCTCCATCAAGATAAGCATCCCATCTCCAGCCCATTGCTGAAGCTGCTTTTTTAGCGCCTGTATCATCAACGCTCATAGCATGAGAAGCAAATTCAACGATAAAATCTAATCCAGCTTTAAATTTAGCATCTGAAAATTCAGGGTCAGCTAAATCTCCGCCTGCGAATAATTGCCATTCGCCTGCTGTAACTGAAGAGTATCCACTCCATACTTCAGATAAAGAAATAGGGAATACTTCAAGAATAGTATTGCCATCAAATGTAGGTCTTTCAGTCCAAGCATCTGCGATTGCAAAAATTTCTTCCCAAGTATCTACTGCATCTGGAAGTCCATCTTCGTTAGCGTCTGTTAAACTAATTCCTAATGAAATTAACATTGTTTTATTCCATGAGAAAGCCATTCCATCGTAGAATGCTGGCAAGTAATATGTTCCTACTGTGTTAATAGTATCATAAACAACTTTATGAGTTTGTTCTGATCCTAAGTCAGCAAAATAATCATGAAGTCCAAGTATTGAAGCAACTCTACCAGTTACTTCGTTGTCAATGACAAGAGCTACGTCTGGAGCTTCGCCTTGAGCGGTTTCAATTCCTTGCATACCGCCGCTTTCACCATTGGCTGAACCATAGTTTCTAAAAACTAATTTGTCAGCTAAAGCTGGAAAGTCTGCATTCCATTTTTCTACCAATGCTGCTCCCATTGAATCACTGTCAACACCGATTTCAACTACCGCGCCGTCTTCCCATCTAAAATTCAAATCGGTAGCGTTCCAACAAGCTACGGTTCCGTCTGGAGTTAAACAGTCTGAATATGCACGAGTCGTGTTGCATGCTGTTAATGCAAACATTGCAATAACTAGCGTAAGAAATAATCCTAATTTTTTCACTTTAATCCTCCTATTATTTTATTTATTTTAACAATTACATTTTAACATAGAATGTAAATGCTTACAAAATAAAAACATGTGTTATCGGTTACATTTTAGATATAAAATACAAATGCACATCTAGAATAAAACGTTTTATTCTTTAATCCATCTAGAAATTTATTGAATAATATTTTATTAAATATCGATGTGATTTATATTACATATCGTTTACATCTATTGCATTGTTTCTTGAACTTTATTAACTTTGTAGTACACAAACATTAGTCTAATTGCAAACATAATAACAAACATAATGCTGGCCCAAGCTGTGATAAAGACACCTAAAACAGCGGTAAGTAATGCAGGGCCTGTCATCGATAATACAAGAATTTTAATTACAGACAAATAAGATATTTTTTTAAATTTGGCTCGATAATTAATAATCATAAACATAATAGATACAATCATCAAGTAAATTAGTGTTTGAGAAAATTGAGTTGTGTAAACCGTGAAAATCCGATCACCTATACTCGAATTGTATGTATTAGTTAAAAAAACATCGGTGACATACTCATAAAACTCTGCTTTTGTTTTGTCTCCATAATCACTTCCCATAATTTCTGAAAAATCGAATTCATTTAATAGTTTATAATCTCCACTTAAATCATACACCAAATTTTCTTCATCAATATAAACAATATATATATAATCTTGTCCAAAGAAAATTGTGGATTGACTTACATCGGTTGTATCAATAACTTCTTGAAAAATAAATTGATAATCACCAAACTGTGATGAATAAGGTTCTTCACAAGATAAAACAGATTCTGAATTGATAGAACAAGATAATTCCTCATCATACATCTCAGTAAATGCTTCATTGATTCCTTCTAAATAACCGATACTTTGAACCCCATCCATCATTCCAAAATAATTTGGAATGCATATGAGACTTATATTGATAAAAAAGATGATGACTACTAGAATAATATGATAAAGATTTGCTTTTAAAAGCGCATTATTATCAAAAAGCATTCGAAAAAGTAATTTAGTTTTGTCCATTATATTTTATCACCTATAATTTTTGAAAAGCAGTAATGAAAATTCAGGTTTATCCTTTATCTGCTCCTGAAGTCAAACCATAAATCAAATACTTTTGCATGTAAATTTGTACTAACATAATTGGAACTGCTAAGAACAGCGCCCCGCTCATAAATTTAATTGGATTATAAGTAGAAACCCTAGGATCCATATACCTAAACAACCAAATCGCTACGGTATCTCTTTGAGGCATAACTACGGATGGCAAGATATAGTCTAACCAAGGCGCCATGAAAGCATTAACTGCTATAAATCCCATAATCGGAACTGCTAGAGGAATAATTACTTTAGTTAATGTTTGTAAATTCGATGCTCCATCGATAAAAGCTGCCTCATCAAGCGATTTTGGTATGTTTCTCATAAATCCTCTAACAATAAATGTATTATATGGAATCGCACCGGCTACGTAAATTAATGTAAGTGCAACAGGATTATTCAATAACCCAAATTGTCTAAAGAACATGAATATGGCAAGCATTCCCATAAAAGAAGGAAACATTTGCAAAGCCATCATTAAAAGTAATACTTTCTTTTTTCCTTTAAATCGGTATCTAGAAAAACTAAATCCCATTAAAGAAGAAAAGATTACTACTAATACAGTATTTAATGAAGCTATTCCTAAAGTAGTTAGAAATGCTCTTACATAATCTGGAAACACTTGACTTGTAGTACTTTTGTATGTGAATAAATCTTCGTAATTTGCTAAGCTCCATTCTGAAATTTTCGGAATAATTGGGACTTGTTCCAAACTAGTCGCATCTGTAAACGCCGCAGATACTAACCATAACACCGGAGTCATAACTATGACAACCATTACAAGTAACCATACATAAGCTAATACTCCTGTTATGCCTTTTCTTATAGTCAGTCTTCGAAAAAATCTGGCTGTTTTGTCTTTAAAAGTCATAATTAGTCCTCCTCCCAAAATGATTTCAGTTTAGATAAATTGTAAATTGCTGAAAGTCCTATAAAGATGAAGATTAAAATTGAATAAACAGAAGCTAAACTGTACTGATTTACTGTAGATTGAAAAGAAAGTTTATAAATCCAAGAAATTAAAATATCTGTTTGTCCTGGCGCTGCTCCAATAATTCGTACCGATTGAGGAATTTGATCAATTGGATAACCTGGTCCTCCGCCGCTTAAGAAATAAATTGCGCCAAAATTATTGAAATTAAAAGTAAATGTTGTGATAATTACCGGTGCAGTTGCTCGCAGTACCCAAGGAAAAGTTATATATCTGAATTTTTGTGAACTAGTTGCTCCATCAATATCAGCTGCTTCAAATAAGCTTTCTGGTATCGTGCCTAAAACTCCGGTAATTAACATCATAAAGTATGGATAACCAAGCCATAGATTAACGACTATTATTAATGTTTTAGCAAGTGACCCATTAAGTGGATCATTAAACCAAATAATATTACCTGCTGTTTGTTGACCGACTAATCCGATTGAAGTTAAAAAGTTCTTCACCTGGTCTGTCACGCCCGCCTGGGCTAATACCTGATTCATAAGTCCAAAATTGTCTGCAAAAACATTTCTAAATAACATTAAAGAAATCATCCCTGGAATCGCCCAAGGCAATATTAAAATCATTCTCCAAAACTTTTTAAAAATAACATATTTACTTTCAATAATCATTGCTTGAATAAACCCTAATACATAAACCGTTACGCTACTCATAAAAGCATAAAATAACGTCCAAAGTAATACATCTCCAAAAAATTTTAACCAGTCGGGATTCTCAAACACCTGTTTAAATGTTTCAAACCCGACCCATTTGAACAATCCCTGTCCAAGCGAGATCCTTCCAGTCCAATTTGTAAATGCCACCAAGAATGAAAAGAGAAACGGAATCAAAATAAATAGAAAAATCAGAATAAGTGACGGAATGATAATTATATATGCGAAAAAATCATTCCATACTCTTTTAATAAATTCGTGATAAGTTTCGTTGTGTCCTGTTTCTTGTATTTTAAGATGTGATTGAAACGCGTCTTTAATACTAAAAATCCAAGTAATAACAAACATCAAAATTAAAACCGTTGCGATGACTCCTTGTCCCAGAAGCACTTGAGAATTATCCGCAGATTTCCATGTAAATATTTGATCAAAAATTACAATGGTTTCACCACGATATACACTACCTAAAACAAGTTTTCCAAGTGTGATAAATCCCCATAACCCTTTAGTGAAAAATCCTCCATAATCTCGAAAGAAGTAGAGCTTATCTTCTGCGGGAAATTGAGAAATTTCACCACTTAATGCGTATATGTAATTGCTAGTAGATATTTCAATAGCTAGAAAAACAATGATTACAACAAACAAAGGTATTGCTTTATACCATTGTTTATTTCTTAATTGTCCAAGCCCCATAAGAAAAAAACTACTCAGTCCTTTAAAAAATGCTTTCGGTTGTTCTTTAGCGGCTTTAAAAAGATTAATAAAAAAGTTTACAAATCCCATAATAATTCGCTTAAAGAACTTAAAAATTCCTAAAATAATTTTTTTATACAGAAATAGAAGCACTTTCTTTCCAGCGTTTAGAAGTTGACCAAAAATTGATTCTGTTTCTTTCATAGATTTGCTCCTTTTATCTCATTGTCATTTCTAATTTTAATAATATTATCATAAAGATAAATTTTTGTAAACGCTTATATTTTATTATGTTATGAAACCCTTATCTTAATTTGATTATATCTTCATGCTATGAATATGTAAATGGCGTATCATAAAATATCGTAATTTAACAGTAAATATTTAGACTAAATCTCTCTTATTCATTAATGTTAATAATATGCTTATTATAATTTAAGACATGCCTCTATTGATATATCTACCAATTCTTTACGGACATCTTTTCTTGATTGCCATTTTCTTGAATCCCATAATTCTTTAGACAAATCATCTCCGGCATAGAGAATTTGACCAAACAACACTTTTCTAAATTGTGCTACTGCAGCGAAAGAGGCGCATTCCATCTCAACCGTTATGCATCCTTCTTCTTTTCGGTATTGAACCATATCTTTCGTTTCTCGAAAAAACGCATCTGTCGTCCAAGTAATTCCCTTTAAATACGGAATGTTTCTATTTTTCAATGCAGATTCAATACAATCTAAAGCATGCGGAGAAATATCTACATATCTGCTTGCTGGTAAATAATGATAAGATGTTCCTTCGGCCCTTAGTGCCTTTGATGGAACAATTAAATGCCCAAGAGCTAGTTTAGGGTCTAAAACCCCAGCTCCACCACATGCAATAAATTTAGTACATCCCAATGCATTTAACTCTTCTAAAAAACCCGCTGCTAAAGGCCCACCCAAAATCGGATGGAATAAGCATATTTTTCTTCCTTTATAATCCATTTCATATACAGGATGAATACCGGCTTCACTTTTTAAGTTTGCGACAATATATATTTTGTCTTCATCTAAAAATTCTTTCAAGATTTCTTGGAAAAATACTATCACACAATACTCGCTTATGTTAATTTTTTTTATGAGATTAGGTGCGTGAATTATCCCTTCATACGTGTTGTCATATTCTAAAATAGGTATCTGATTTTTTATCAACAAAATTCACCCTTTCTTATTTTTAGTATTTTTATTCTTTGTGCTCCAAGCAAGATAATTAATAACTTTTTTTAAGTGCAAAATTAAATGAATTCCAATTTTAAAAGTATTTACTATTTTTAAAAATGTTTTATTTCTTTTTTTATCGATAATGTTAGAAGACAATATTCCTTCTTGATCCGACATCAATCCGATTTTCTTTCCTGTAGGAGAATAGATACCAATATGTCCATTATAATAAGTTGTATTTTCTGTTCCGAATCTATTTGCTGCTATATAATAAGCCAAAGTACTTCTTCCGGAAAATCCTAAGGCAAATTTAGCGTCTTGTGGATCTGTTAAGGCGTGCAGAAAAATGGTTGCCTGTTTGCTTTTATATTGTTTATGAAACGTTGGTCCAAACATATCAAAGCAAATCGATATTGCATACTGAAAATTATTTAATACAAAGAAACTAACAGGCGTCTTTCCTTCAGAAAAAAATAATCTTTCTTTGTTTGTTAAATTGTTCTTTCTGTGATTATAAACAACGCACCCGTTTTGATCTATTACAATTTGAGAATTATAATAATTATCATGTGCTTTTTCTGAATATCCAAACGAAATACAAACGCAGTTCTTTTTGGCAACGTTTTTCATTGTTTCTATCTCTTTACCATCTAGCGAAACACTATTTAATTCAAGATAATCTTTTGAAATGATATAATTTGATAAAGCTAATTCACCAAAAAAAATAAAATCAGTTTCTTGCTCTATTTTAATTTTTGTTACCAATTCAGAAATAGTGGTTATATTTTCTTCTTTTGAATATTTCGATTGATAAGATACGGTTGTTATCTTCATTAATTTATCCATCACTTCTTCTAAAATGCCATAAACTCTTTTTGATTTAATGTTTAATATTTCAGTTATAAATGACTGTTATTAATTTAAACAATATGATACATGGTCCAAGTTTGTTCTACTTCATATCCAAGCTTAAGGGCCAAATGTGCTGATATGCTATTTGCTGAATCCCACTCTGGATTCAGATGATGTTCTAAACAATATTCTATTAAAGCGACGCTAAGAAGCGTCCCAAATCCTTTTTGACGGTGCCTAGGATCACTGTTAAAATCAACTCTAATATATACTTCTAGCACTTCGTTAATAATTGGATAATTTGAAGCTGCAAACCCTATCACTTGATTATCTTCAAGGATGCAAAAACCCAATCCCTTACCCAAAAAATCTACTGTAGAAAAATAATTCTTAAGCAAATCATTATATAGCATACCTTGAATATCTTGAATTTGATTGATTCCGATTCGAACTAATTCATATCCTGATGGAAGTGGTTTTTTTAAAGATTCTAAGTGACTTAAATTTAAATTTTTTGAATCAAATTTTGTTCTAAGATGAGACTCGAGTTTACTGCCAAAATAGAATTTCAAAGGTGCGTCCCAGAGCTCGCTTGAAGGAATAATCCAATTTCCAGTATCAATTTTCTTTAATATTTCTGTAACATCTTCGCCCTCGGGATTTCCAAGTAAAAAGAATGCTGGAGAAGAAAATATAATGGCAAATTTTAGATTTTCATACGAATCCACCCATATATCGTAAGATAAGTTTGATAACGCAAACTGCAAATAGTTGTGAAAATACGGAAAAATTCCAAATAAAACTGAAAATTCTTTTAGTCTATCTTGCGTTACTTTTATCAGTTGAATCTGTTTCATTTTTTTCATCCTTTTCTTTTGTGTTTTGTTATTTATCGAGTTTAAAACAAAACAAAAATCAAGCCCGACTCTCTATAAATCATATCACATAGCAGAAAAATTATAAATACACTATAAAAATTAAAATTACTTCTTCCATTCAAAAACAAGTCTCAATCTATTTTTTAATTATAATTCCAAGCGCTTAAATTCAAATCACTCTTTACAAAAAGTACGTTCTTTCTTCTTGAGTTTTTATTTTAAAAGAAAAATCACCCTGTAAGAAGACGTTTTAAGAATCTTCTTAACAGGGCATATTTCAAAATATACTTTTTTTGCTTTTATGAAAATTTTATAAAATTGAAAGAATCCAATTCAAGAATACAAAGTAAACTCCCCATGCCAATCCAGTAATTGCGACACAACCCAAAAATTTTATAATGGGATTGATATAGGGCGAACCTGATAATCTAGCACAAAAAATGGCACCACCTAATCCAATTAACGTTGGAACCAATCCTCCTAAGGCTACAATAGGAATGGCAAAACACGCACTAATAAATACCCACCCCATTATAGGAAGCTTCTTTAAGGGAATATAAGGTTTTTTACTATCTACAAAAACCTTATCAACAGCAATATCTGCTTTGTTTCCGCTAACAACAAGATGAATAATTTGATCTTCGATACTAAAAGAGGTATCTAACCCTAAAAAGGATGTCTTGAAACTCGTCGCAAGTCTTCTTTCTTCGCCGTCAATAAAAAATTTAGGTTTTCCAGTAAAATGATTTGGGATAAATTCAAATTTGTGTTCATTTTCTCCAATTTTAAGATTCCATTCTTTTTTCATCGTTACAAAATGACCTCCGTATAATAATTAATTTTAAACTAAATGCTTTTTTAATTATTATTCATTGTATCATTAACCGATAACTGAATCAATGGGTTTGAAATTTTTTTTGAATAACTTGTTATTATATTTTCTTATTTTAAAGATTCGTGAAATACTAAATTTATTTGATTATTTAAATTTTTAATAACTTGACAATCAACCTTCTGAATTTGTCTATCGTATGAAACAAAGCCATTTACTTCATCTTCTACATCAGATAATTGTGTATAAATCAAAACGGATAGACCTTTTTTAACCTCGGGAAGTATCTGCTTAGAATACAACTCTTGTATTCCTTTCATCAAATCTTCTTTGTTATGATATTTTTTATATCCGAAAACGCGTTCTGGATTATAACAATGATTTTCTACCACAAAACTAAATCCACCAAATTCAGTAAGTGCTAAGATCCTTTTTTTGGCTTTTGCTTTTGAAAACTTAATTTTAGTAAAATAGATATGCCTGCTACAATAATCTCCACCTTTTTGGTCTGACCACCCGCTTGCATGGTCAATTAATCTCGAAGAATCGAGTTGTCTTATTATTTTTTCGGCTTTTAAAGAATCAAACTGTCCCCAGGCTTCATTGAATGGTACCCAAGTTGAAATACAAGTACAGTTTTTCAAATGCTCAATCGTTTCTTTTAATTCTATTAGAAATTGATTTCTTCCTTTCTCGCTTTTTCTACCAAACAACCGATAAAATTTATCATTTATATTTATTCCTAATGTTGCAAAAAATCCATGTAAAAAGATATCTTTTCTTTCTGATCCACTTACCATATCTTGCCAAACTATCATCCCAAGTCGATCGCAATGGTAATACCACCTTAACGGTTCTACTTTTATGTGTTTTCTTAATAAATTAAAACCCATCTCTTTTATCCGTTTTATATCAAATATCAGAGCATCATCACTTGGATTTGTCAACAATCCGTCCGGAAAATATCCTTGATCTAAAACGCCAGAAAGAAAATATGGTTCGTTATTAAGATAGAACCTCATGATTTTATTTTTATCTTCTTTTCTTTCAAATTTCCGCATTCCAAAATAACTCTTAATTTTATCTTCGTCATATAAAATTTCAATATCATATATATTTGGTGTGTCTGGCGTCCAAGCATAAAAATCATCAATAGGAAGTATGATGAAACTTTTTTGAGATTTGATTTCTAATTTTAATTCTTTTTTATAGTAAAGTTTAATTTCAACAGGAAACTCAATGGTTTTAGAATTTGTAAGCACATGAATCTCAATGGATTTATCATCATAACGAGGAATTAACTTTATATTACTAATATAATTTTTTGGAACGCTTTCTAACCAAACTGTTTGCCAAATACCAGATTGTGAAGTATAGAATATTCCTCCACTTTTACTTCTTTGCTTACCAGTTTGTCTATCAGATGTATCTGAAATATCTTTTACAATTACTTTTATTGAAAATTGATTTGACAGAATGAATTCGCTGATATTAAAAGAAAATGGTGTATACCCACCCAAATGACTTCCAACAAATTTATCATTGATATATACTTTTGCTTCTTGATCCACCGCACCAAAATGAAGCAACAATTTATCTTGAATAAAATCGATAGGCAAAATTACTATCTTATGATAAATCAAATAGTCGCTTGGCCTGAGAGTGCGATTAACTTGAGAAAGTGTGGCTTCTGGAGAAAATGGAACGAGAATTTTTCCATCATATTCATCTTGATCTGGATTATCTGTAATTGCATAATCCCAGAATCCATTTAAATTGAAATAGCTATTTCTTTCTAATTGTGGCCTGGGATACTCTTGTAATACATTACTTGTTTCAAGCTTTTTTCCCCAAGTAGTAAAAAGTTGATTCATTCTTTTATCTCCTTCTGTGCTGCTTCTTTTTTAAATACAATTAAAAGAGGAATCATTACAAATAAAACTACGATTGCAGAGGCGATAAAAATATTAGGAGTCGGTACTGGTTTTAATACTCCAAGGTCTAGATAGGAAAGCTGGGCATTATATATGACCCTCGCTCCAATAAAAGGTCCAATAACCATCGGAATTAACACAAAGAAAATCATTCTAATTCCTTGAAAATGTCCAACTTTATCAAGCGGGGTATAATCTCTTACTTTTGCATTCAAGACTGCTGTCAGAATTAAATTACCACTCATCATCGTAAACCCTGCTATTCCAACCATTAATATATCTCTTGTAAAAAACAAGAAGATAGCCCAACAAACATTACAATCATGGCTGGATAGAAAAAACGATTTTTATTTTTGGCATTAATTTTTCTGCCTACAATAACGCTGACAACCGAAGCCAAAAGCAATATAGCTCCTAATAAGATTGCATATGAATCAATTCCTAAATACCTTTGTATATAAATAATAAAATAAGGCATGTATATTTGAGTAGAAATACCGAAAATTGCTAAAGCAAGAAGATATAAATACAAATTTTGATGTTTTTTTAATGTAGTCAAACGAAATCCATAAACTAATGTTTGCCAATAATTTGTCTCAGATTTTTTTATATTAGATTCTTTAATTAAGAAAATTCCAATAATGCCTCCTAACGAAATGAGGCCTCCTAATATCAAAAAGAATAATGGCCATTTGTCTTGTTGAACAAAAATGTCAAATCCACCAAATATGATAAGTAATGCAATAAGAGGCAAAATCGCTAATACTCCTTCAACACGTCCTCGGCTATTTTGATTTGTCACATCTGTTACCCACGCATTGAACGCTCCATCATTTGCCATTGAACCAAAAAAAGTCATAATACAATCCATAATAATAACAATGATTACTGTAATGATTACCGCATCTCCAAATTTAAAGAAAGTAGATACTGCATCAACTGAAATAAAGGCAAAAGATAAGGTCACTAATCCCCATAAAATGTATCCAACAGAAATAAATAATTTTCTTTTTGATACTCTGTCAGAAAGTGCTCCCATAAAAACGGTAGTTAATGTTGCGGTTATAGCGCTAGCGGCGACCATCCACGCAATTGCACTTGGATCTCCTGAAATTTTATTGTATAAAAACAAATTGAAATACATGTTCTCAATAACCCAAGCTATTTGTCCAAATAAACCGAATAGCAAAATGGTACTCCACACTCTTTTTCCGATTCTTTCTGTGTTATTCATTATTCTTCTCTCCTTATAAATTGTGTCTCTCGTAAAATAGTTAACCCATATGGAACTAAATGCATTTCTTGATGTTCTAAAGTATTTGGATTTACTCCTTCAATAATTACAGACAAATTATTCTTAAAAAAACAATTTGAATCAATCAGTTTTTCAAATGATTTGACAATCACTTTTCCATCTTTTAAGAAAGGAATTTGTTTGTTGTAACTTGATACAATGTAGCCCCTATCGTGAAATGGTTTTGACCCTTTAATATAAAATTCTTCACATTCAATCTTTTTTGCAAAGAGTAATGGTCCTCTACGAATACTAATCGATTTATCTTGATTCGTAATCGTTTTTATTTCAAAATTAAAAAACAAATTTATCTCATCATCTTGCATGACATTTTTAATTACAAGCGATTCTTTTTCTGAAATAATTTTCTCTATCTGATTGTGCACAATTTTAGCGCTTTCTAAATAGGGTATTCTAAAAACCCACTCTTTAAGCTGAATAGTCGTTAACTCAAGACATTTAATCTTAACCAAATCTGCAAATGGATAATTCGTATCAACTTGAATTAGCGCATATCCATCGTCAAAATCCACTCTGTAAGTTCCACTAATATATAAAAAGAATGCCAATGAAGTCTTGGACTTCATAATTGCTGACATCATCATTTTCGGCCATCCTTGATGCATGTTCGCTGCGCAACAGCCAAAATTCGGTTCAATACCAAACGTGTTAGCGTACTTATCTGTATCAAAGAAAGGATGTTTTTTTACTTCGCAATCAAGTTGATTTATCTGTTGAACATATTGATGACTACAAAAGTCTTGAGATATGGTTGTTAACAAAGCGTTATAGGCATAATACTCCAAATAATCTGCCGCTTTAAAACTACCCGTTAAGCGAATTGTTTCTTCCATTGAATACATCATTTCAACAATTACACAAAGTTCAATCCCTTGACTTGGAGATGTTCCATTTAAGTGTTCGTCAGAAGAAAATAAATCTAGGGCATTCCCGTGATACAACAGAATTTTTTCTAATGCCTCAAATAATTTTTCTTCTCCAATCTTTTGGTCCTCTTGCATATATACTAAATAC
Organism: Bacillota bacterium; assembly: GCA_018818595.1. Classification (NCBI taxonomy): domain Bacteria; kingdom Bacillati; phylum Bacillota; species Bacillota bacterium. The sequence continues at coordinate 5,364 of JAHIRM010000035.1, read as the reverse complement.
TTTAAAGACATAGCAATATTTACACCATGAGTTGTTAAATAAGTATATTTAGTCTTACTCTTTCTTGATTTTAAGATGTTATTTCTGGTTTTGTTTTTCATCTGTTTCTTATTTTTAGACAAACGATCAATCCAAATTAAGATAGGCTTTATCGCATGAAATAAAAATTTATTCAAATACCTTGTGGTTGGATAAATATACGGAAATTCATAAAAGAAAAGTTGCCAATCTAATGTATTTTCAAGTAATTTATCTTCTAATAATTTCGTTTTAGGAAACGAGCCTAATTGATTTAATAAATCAAGGGCTTCTTTCCCTTCTAATCCTCTGGCAAATCCCCAAAATTCATAAGGACTCTCATCGATGTTTTGAATTAAATACTCATAATATTGATGTAAAAACAAAGGTATTCTTTCATCTTGGCTTGCGTAATAATAAGAAACAAGTGCTTTTACTACTACCAATCTTGGCCACCAATCACTATTTTGTCTGGGACCAAAGAATCCTGATTTATCTTGAGAATCAATTATGGAATTAATCCATTTATTTCCGCTATTGATGAGATTTTGATCTTTTAATAAATAAGCAAGCGGAATCAATCCATCAACATAATAAGGACCTCTTTCCCACGATTCTCCAGTGCCGCCAAGCCAAGCAGAATGATCAGATAAATCTTCAAAAACACTTCCGATATGTTTTGTTAACCCTTCGCTTTGAATTTTTAATATATCTAAGTGAATTCCGGATAAATTGATATTATTTAGTTTAAGTTTACTCCAATTTCCTTTTATCATATAGAACTCCTAAGTATAACAATTTTATTATACTAAAAAGAGTTGACTTTGTGCCCTAAATTATTGATATTTAAATAAAAAAAATTATCATTCTTAACGCTTTTACAAAATATATTCGTAAATTAAATGAATAGTAAGAATATATCGATAAAAAAAAGTATTAGCGTAATAAATGCGCTAATACTTTTTTATGATGTAATTAATTAGTTAAAGGTTCATATTAATAAATTTCAAACATTGGCAAAAATAATGGCGGAGGAGAGGGGAGTCGAACCCCTGCACCGGATTAACGATCTACTAGCTTTCCAAGCCAGCCCCTTCAGCCACTTGGGTACTCCTCCAAAATTTTTAAGTTTTATTGCTTTAGAAAAGGCGATTAAAAATAATCGCCATTATCTTTAGACTGGCGGAGTAAGAGAGATTCGAACTCTCGCGCCGGTTCCCCGACCTACGCCCTTAGCAGGGGCGCCTCTTTAGCCTCTTGAGTATTACTCCAGAAAACAGTTAGCCATTTAATATTACCCTATTTATGGCTAACTGTCAACAATTTTTTAATTGATATAAGTTTCTTTTTCCTTCTCAACTTCTGGAGTTGGATTAGGTAAATCTTTCTCAATTTTCGAATCTTTTTCTGGTTTTTTACTTTCATTTAATGCTTTAGATGATTCTCTATATTTTTTGTATCCGCCAAATCCATCATATCCCAAATAGACTCCGCCTCCAACAGAAATAAATAGAACTATCCAACCAAGTGTTGAGATGATATCTTCTCCTAGAACTGTTAAAGTCATAATAACAGGACCCAAGATGATACAAATCATATGAAACCAAAATTTTAAGGCTTCTGTTTTTTCATCAAAGTAGTAAAGTGAAACGAAATAGATGAGCCCTCTTGCAAAAAAGAAGAAAGCTAATAAATACCCATACATTCCAATCCAGAATGCATCACTTGATTTACCTGAAAATACCACATAAACCATTAAAACTCCTAGTATAGTATCAAAAATAATTTCAATTAAATTAATGGTTCGAAGCACTTCTTTTTTAAGCGTTTTTAGTAAAGGAACAACACGCAATAAAGAAAAAATTACAATTGCAATTCCTGTAGTCGCATAAACCACGTCCACTTCGTAAATTTTCATCAATACACCTGCAGAAATTAGAATTGCTGCAAGAATCCACTTTAGTAACCACCCATAACCGAATTTTAGTTTTGCCATAAATATTACCTCCTTATGACGAATTTATATCTCTATTATATAACAAAGTGCTAAAAAAAACAGAACATAAAATACTTTTCTTTAAATTGTGAAATTATTATTAAAATGAATGACTTCTTTTCATACAATTTGAAAAAAGAAAATAATATAAACTACATTTCGTTAGTCAATGCTATTCTATTTTAAAATTTGTTATGCTATAATTAAGTGAAAGCAATGAATAATATTTATAAAGAGATGATTCAAGTGATTAAAGTTAAAGCAAATGATTTAAAAAAAGCTTCAATTATTTTTGCGAATGCAATGTATAATGACCCATTACATTCGCATTTTTTCCCAAATGAAAATTCTAGATATAAGAAATTAGTACAATTGTTTATGTTTAAACTAAAACTAGACTTTAAAAATTTGTATACTACTTCTGATTCACTAGAAGGGTTTGTCATATGGAAAGATTCAAAAGAAAGACGCTTAAAATTTAGTTTTATTGATTTAATTAAAGGTGGGCTGATGACAATAATCGTTGGGCTTAGCCCCATTCTTAAAATGGTTAGATATCAAAAATGGATTACTCGATTACATAAACTTTATTTAAAAGATCCGTATTGTTGTTTAGACTTGTTAGTCATTTCGCCTCCTTTTCAAGGCAAAGGATTTTCAACCACACTTATAAAACCAAAATTATTGCATCTATCTTCTAATAATGAAGTGGCCTTTTTAGAAACTCAAAACGCACAAAACGTAGATATTTACGAACATTATGGTTTCAAATTAATCTACCAAGAAAAACTAATCAATACTAAAATTACAAGTTACGGAATGATTAAAATTTAATAGTTAATTTCTGCTTTTTTTAATAAAAACCCACAAAATAAGTGGGTTTTTTTATTAAATATATTATCATTCTTTCATAAACAGACAATTATTTGATTGAATGTCTCGATTAATCTTAAATCATCTAGTTTACAAAACGAGTTTCATTGCTAGGATCTAACATGGTAAGTTGAAGTCTTTTTCGATTTAAATCAACCGAAATAACCCATACTTTAACAATGTTTCCAACGCTTAACACTTCTAGAGGATGATTGATGTATTTTCTGCTCATCTTAGAGATGTGGACAAGTCCAGCTTCTTTAATTCCACAATCAACAAACGCTCCAAAATCCACAACATTTCTTACGGTTCCTTGTAATTCCATTCCCGGTTTTAAATCTTCTAATTTCAATAAGTCACTTTTCAAAAGGGGTTGAGGATACTGGTCTCGAAGATCTCTTGTAGGTGCAATAAAAGCATCTAAAATATCATCTAAAGTCACTAAATTAATTGATAATTCCTCTGCTAATTCTTTTCTGTTTATCAAATTTATTTTTTCAATAAGGTTTGTTGTTCCAATTTCTTTAACCCCAAGATTTAAATAGGAAAGTACCTTTAATGCTAATTTATAACTTTCTGGATGAATCGGAGTTTTATCTAATGGATTTTCAGAATCCAAAATTCTCAAGAATCCAATAGCTTGTTCAAACGTTTTAGGGCCAAATTTTGGAACTTTTTTTATAGAAGATCTATTTTTAAAAGGTCCAAATTCCTCTCGATATGAAACAATATTTTCAGCAACATTCATTGAAAGCCCAGAAATAAACCTAAGTAAAGATGAAGAAGCTGTATTTACGTTAACTCCTACTTGATTTACGGCTGTTGAAACTACAAAATCTAATGATTCCGTCAGTTTCGCTTGAGATACATCATGTTGGTACTGACCGACTCCAATTGATTTTGGATCGATTTTTACAAGTTCACTAAGTGGGTCTTGCATTCTTCTTGCAATACTTACTGCTGATCTTTCTTCTACAGCAAACTCCGGAAATTCAAGTCTCGCCAAATCTGATGCTGAATAAACAGATGCTCCAGCTTCGCTAACAATAACATAATGCAATTTTAATTTAAGTTCTTTGATTAAATCGACTACAAAAGCTTCTGTTTCTCTTGAAGCCGTTCCATTTCCAATTGCTATAATTTCAATATCATATTTTTGAATTAATATTTGTACTTTTTGCTTCGATAATTCTACTTTCCTTGGATCGGCAATATCTCCTAATCTACTTTCATGAGGATAGATTACACCTTTATCCAAAAATTTGCCAAATGAATCTATGACAGCGAGTTTGCATCCAGTTCGGAAGGCCGGATCAATTCCTAATACTATTTTACCTTTTAAAGGGGGTTGTAGTAATAACGATCTTAAATTCTCAGAAAAAATATGAATGGCTTGATCTTCTGCTTTATCAGTAAAATCACTCCGTATTTCTCTTTCAATTGAACCGCTAATTAACCTTTTATATGCATCTATAACTGCGTCTTCAACAAGCGGTTCTACTAAAGAGTGGTGATTGCCAATGACTTGTTTGTTTAAAAAACGATGTATTTCTTCTTGAGAAACATCAATTTTAACGGTAATTACTTTTTCTTTTTCTGCTCTGTTAATTGCTAAAACTCTATGTAATTTTATTGTTTTTAGGTTTTCTGTATAGTCATAATAATTTTGATAAGTTTGATATTCATCTACACTATCTTTTTTCTTACTTGTCACTAATCTTCCGTTGTGATAAGAATAATCTCGAATCCACTTACGATAATTTGCGTTATCAGAAATAAATTCTGCTATGATATATTTAGCGCCTTGAAAAGCCTCTTCAATTGAAGGAACTTCTTCTGTAATATAGTCTTTAGCAATAGAATCTAAATCAGTGATTATTGGAAAAGTTAGGATAAGAGTCGCTAAAGGTTCTAATCCTTTTTTGATTGCTTCAGTTGCTTTTGTTTTTTTCTTTTCTTTATATGGCCGATAGATATCTTCTAAGTCCACCAATTTTTCTGCATCGAATATTGCTTTTTTAATTTCTTCTGTTAGCATACCTTTTTCATCTATTAATCTGGTGATATCTTCTTTTCTTTTGTCTAGACTTTTTCCATATTCATACTCTTTTTCAATAGCACGAATTTGTTCTTCATCTAGAGATTCTGTAATTTCTTTTCGATATCTAGCAATAAAAGGAACGGTATTTCCTTCTGCCAACAAATCCAATACCGATTGAACTTGAGAAATTTTAATGTTTTGGTTATCAGCAACTTGCTTAATTAGTAAATCATTTACATACTCCATATTTTTTCACCTTTCGCCTTCATACACATACTTTATACCATATTTTTTGCAAAATTAAAATAAAAAAATGAAAAACAAGTTTTTCAACTAAAGAGGCCAAGCCTCTTTTTTGTTTGGTTGAAATTTGATAAAATAGACGTATGAATAATGTTGAATATACAAAGCGAGATGCTTTTAAACTTCAGTTGCT
>JAHIRM010000034.1 GCA_018818595.1 Bacillota bacterium | reverse complement strand
TTTAACTCTTGCATCGTATCCATGAACCGTACCTAAAGTATCATTATAGATAACTATATTGTGGTCTTCATTCAATCGATCCACATATAGTTTACCATCATCATGAAGAGGATCAAATTGAGCAGTCTCCAAATAAGTTGGAGGCATTTTTTTAAAACTGGGGTATTGTAATGGAAATGCAAACCTCTCAAGTCCAAATAATCCATTTTTATAAAAGTGTTTTCCAACAACTTCGAACATTCTAGAATGAAACATAGGCGTATCGGTATATAATTTCCTAGAAGGATTTGACAGTCCTTTATCCAAAGCAGGATAAATTAACATTTGAGAACTAATAATATTTTTTTTCTCTTCTTTTAACATAAGCGTAACGGCTGCCGCTAAATTCCCGCCAGCGGAATCTCCACCAATTCCAAAGTGTTTGATATCTATTTGAAAAAGCCGATTCGCTTTATAGATATACATCAAACTATCATAGGCATCATATAATGCGGTTGGAAAAGGATATTTTGGGGCTAATCGGTAGTGAACTAAAACTGCTTTGATTTGTAATTTATCCACTAATTTAGCAATTGTTTTTTTATGAATGTGAGTCGCATTCATCAAAAAAGCCCCACCTGGATAATACATTAAACACGGAAGAAAATCGTTATTTTGTTTTGGTGAAAATAAATCAGCTTTTAGAAAATGCCCATCTCTCATTTTAATTCTCAACCTGGTTTTCTTGATTTGTTTATGGGTTAATTGACAAGAATAAAACAATCGAACCATTAAATTACTAAGAGATAACAAGAATAAATTCTGAGGCATTCTAAAAAACTTTAAAACTCTAAAATCTTTGTGAATGGGATATTTATGTTTCATAAATTCTCCTTTAAATAACCAAATAATCTATTTTGAGAATACTCAAACAATGTTATTTGTTTAATGTTTCAATCTTATTAATCTGTTTATCTGATGTGTTTGAAATAAGTTTCCACGAAATAAAAATTCCTATTCCAAGAAAAAGTAACGAAATTAGCAACTCATTTAAAAAAACATATTGATACGTTGAATCTTCTAATAAACCAGATAACGTATAATCTAAACTTAAAGCAAGTATGTTCCAAGTAAATAACTCAAACGCAACCACAATCAAAACCGAAATAATGATGATGATATAAATCATATAGGTTTTTCTTGGTGCTTTTCCTAGCTTGTAACCATAAAATCCTCCAAGAGGAATTAAGGCATACAAAATTGCATAGAAAGCATCTGATATATATAAAATCATAACCAAAGGGATCAAACCAACAAATGCACCCACAAGAGATAGTATGATACTCAATATCAATCGATTTGATTTTGAGTTTTCCTTTTCCACTGATTGTTTAACATCCTTGACGTGATCTGCTGCACATTTTGGATGCACGGGAACATAGGATACATCCCATACTCGATAATCTAACTTTTCTTCATGACGGACTTTATGGCATATCACGCATTCTTGATATTGATGTAATTCATAAAATTGAAAAGCATTTATTGAATCACAAAGAAGCAAATTATTTTTTTCGTTAAATTCTTCTTCTTTTTTAAATAATTTAAAAGGCAAAACAATAATTAAAGAATCATTCTTCATTTTAAATGTTGAAAATCGGACAGAATTTCTAATTTTTTTTTGGATCAAACGTCTTGTTTCATTTTGGATTGAATGATTGAATACAAACATAAGTCCTTTCATGGAAATCGTCCCCATATCAACATCAACTAAACTATAAGTAACTCCATTTAAATTTCCCACATAAGTATTGCCTTTTTTTGTTAAATGTAATTGATTATATATTTCTTCTTTCATGAATAAACCTCAATTCTAAAATACTGTATAATAAGTAAAATATATCTATACTGAATGCTATCACACCCTTATTTAATTGTCAATCAATTCTCCATTTTTCGAAGAGAGTCACTGTTTAAACATTGAAAAAATTAATAAATATTAAAGTCATATAAAAAAAATATAAAAAGTTATTGTGTTTTACACAGTAATGTGATAATCTATTATTGTGTAAAACACAGTAAGGAGGATCATATGAATTCACAATTTAAAAAAGGCGTTATTGAAATGTGTGTCATAAACCTAATCAGTAAACAAGATATGTATGGATTTGAAGTGATTGAAACCCTTTCAAAAGAAATTGATGTAAATGAAAATACCATTTATCCGATTTTAAGAAGGCTTACTAATCAAGGGTATTTCATGACATATATGGATACTGATTCATTAAAAAAAATAGGTGCTCCAAGAAAATACTATAAGTTAACTGCTTTAGGACAAACAAGAAATGTAGAATATGAAAATGAATGGTCTAAATTTTTAAAAGGTGTTTTTAATATCTTAGGAGGGAAAACTTATGAAAAGTAAATATTTAGCAGAAATCAAAAAATCACTTGAAAAATATGAGATAGAAAGCGAAGAAATTCTTGATATCTTAAACGATTATGATCAATTGTATGATGATGGTTTAAGTAGAGGTTTATCAGATGAAAGTGTAATTGCTTTTCTTGGAACTCCTGAAAAAATCGTGAAAGAATTAACAGAAGGAATCAAGCACATAGAAAAACCAAAAAAAGGTTCTAAATTAATTGCACTTACCCCCTTTATTAGTTTAGTCATTTATTTTATCTTAGGCTTTTATTTTCAAGTATGGCATCCTGGATGGCTTGTATTCTTCTTGATTCCTGTCACTGCAATTATTGTTGAAATGGGACATCAAAAAGACAAACATATTACGACAGCTTTATCGCCATTTTTTACAGTTATTACCTACTTAATTATAGGATTTACATATAACATTTGGCATCCAACATGGTTAATCTTTTTAATTATCCCCGTACTTGCTATTGTAAATTCAAGAAATGAACGTACTTCACTTCAAATAATTACAGCTTTAACTCCATTTATTGCTACCATCACTTTCTTTTCTTTTGGGTTTTATTTAGATTTATGGAACCCTATTTGGCTTGTATTCTTTATCATTCCTATGGTTGGTGTTTTAAATGACTCAAATAAAACGAAAATTATCATTTATGAATTTTTATTTGCTTTATCTATTTCCATCTATCTATTTTTAGGATATACTTATGGACTTTGGGGTTATGCTTTACTTGCCTTTTTAATTCCTTTTGTTTATGGAATTTCCAAAAATGATATTCAAATTGATATTTTTCACGAAGGAAAAGAGGAATGGATTGTCTTTCTTTTATGCCTTGTAGTGTACGTAACTCTTGGAATTATTTTTAAAACTACTTGGGCATACCTTTGGGTTATTTTCTTCTTAGTTCCTGTTTTCGCAATTGTGAAACACGGACCTAAAAAACAATTATTTGTTCCAATTTCACCATTTCTTGCAACAACTATCTTTTTTCTTCTTGGATATTTCTTTGAACTTTGGAGTATCTCGTGGATTGCATTTCTCATTATTCCAGTTGCAGCAATATTAAATAATCATTAATCATTATTAAAAAGAAAAAATACCATCTAACTGAGATGGTATTTTTGTTTTATCAATTTGGAGCAAGCGAGGGGAATCGAACCCCCATTCTCTGCATGGCAAGCAGACGTTTTACCATTAAACTACACCTGCAAATCAAAATCGTTCTAGCACTTTATATTGTATATGATAACTTGCATTTTTTCAACTATTTTTTTAAGTAAATTTGTTGTGTTTTGACTAAATCACTAAATAAAACAATAATTTAATCAAATCGTTTCCTTAAAAAAACAAAATGAGCTTCAATCTATATTTTAATCAATTGCACAAATTCTGTATATGAGAGAAAATCTCTAAGCATTGTATTATGTATTATAAAATAATCAGCGTATAATAAAAGCAAGAGGTGATTTAAATGAAAAAAAATGTTGGCAAGATTGATAGAATAGTCCGTGCTATATTAGGTGTTGGATTTGTAGTTTTATCTTTCGCAGTTAGCTATTGGTTTTTAATCCCTGCAGTCATCATGATCGCAACAGCAATCATGGGTGTATGTGGACTTTATTCCTTATTTGGCATTAATACTTGCAAAGTTAAAAATACTCCAAATAAATAAGACAATTTCCTAAAAACGCAAATCAATTTGATTTGCGTTTTTTTATATATTTGATACTGCCTTTTTTGACTTTTGTTTTATTAAAATATAGAGCAATAACACAAATCCAATGAAAAACATACCCGCACTGACATCAAAAACAAGGAGTGGTTTAATCTCGTATAAGAATCCCCCTAATAAGGGACCAATAATCATACCAATCGATAAAAAGGCTTGTCTAACCCCCATTATACTAGCGGTAGCACCTTCTTTTGCAAAAGAGGAGATAAAGTTTTGTTCATACGGTTGATATATTGCCTTCAAAATAACATATAACATGAAAACGGTGTATACATAAAATAAAAACTTTACTTGTCGGAAGACAAACAAAATAATGATAACGCTTAGAATTTGAATGATTGTTATAACAACTAATTCGTGTTTTAACTTTACAATGAGCGGTACGATGAGAATACTTGAAACAACTGATACAAAGCCTGTGACCATGACGAAGGTTCCAAGTTGACTTGGAGTATATCCTAATTCATTAAAATATACATCAATATACTTTGAAAGGTTAATCGATCCAATGGAAATAAAACTTAAAGAGATTAAGAAAAGAAGCAAAGTGGAGTTCATTGATTTTATCCCTTTGAAATTTGGTCGAATTTTTGGCTTTTTGAAATCTAAATTCTTTTGATTCATTCCCTTAATCAAAAGAATGACAAGTAACGTATAAAATAGATTTAAAATGGCTTGAATCAAAAAGACTCTTCTTAAGTCTGATGTTCCAAAATACGTCACAAAAAAATTATTTTCAGTTAAAAAGCCGCCAATTCCATAACCAATACTTGCGCCAAGTGTAATTAAAGCCGCAAGAAAGGCTAAATGTTTTGCTCTATCTTTTTTATCTGAGATATCAATAACATAGCTAAGTAAGAGTGTCATACTTGCTGATACTCCAAACCCACTTAAGAATCGAAAAAAAATCATCCAGTACATGTTCCCAACATATGCAAATGCTGCTTGCCCTACACTATATAAAATCAGTCCTAATGTAATGTATAATTTTTTGTTTCCCAAATCTCCAAGAAATCCCCATAAAGGTGAACCAATCATTAGCCCTAAACTCATCGAGGCAAAGAAAACACCAAACATATAATTTGGAATTTGAAGGCTTGTTACCAAAGCGGGTGTAACAGGATGCCCAAAATTATGAATTATTCCTTGAATAAAGGAAAGAAATAAAATAATAATTAATTGTTTTTTCATCTATTTCCTCCTCAAAAGTGATGCTTATATTATTATACAATACTGTCTATACATTTGATAGAAATATGTCTTATTCTTTACGTCTTTTCAAACTCTATACTTCATTTTCTAGAATAATCTTTGTATCAAATGACCCATCTTGATGAAGATTTATTAACCTTGCTCCTCTTAAATATATGATATCTAAATAGTCGTAATATCCAGTTACTCTGCCATATGCAAGTAAAATCTCATCATGAATAAATTGAAAATCGTTGTAATGATCATGTCCAACAAACACTCCTTTTGTACTTGAATATTTTTTCATTTGTTGAAATAATCCAGTATTTTCTAATGGCACACAAGGATTCTCAAATTGATTCCCTATTTTCAAAGGTGATTTTATTTGAAATTCTGGCAATGGAATATGAAAAAAAGCAATGCTTGGACATATTTTTCCACTTATAATTGGAAGTTTTTTCACTTGATCTGAATACCAATTTACTTGGTTTTTATGAATAGTATCATATCCCCATACTTTTTTTTCTTCAATAAGATAATCTTTCGTATTATTCGAATCGAAAAAGAATAAAGACCAAATCATTTGATTTATGTTATTAAAAATGGATAACTTATAATTTGTCTCATCAAATATATCTTCTTTGTTTTTAGGAAAGAAATTGAATTTGTAAGGTGCAATTGCTTGTATTAGTTCTTCTTTTATTGCAGATCCTTCCGTATCATGATTTCCAAAAACATATGTAAAAGGAATCTTAAATTTTTCAAGATGTTTTCCTAAAACAGCATAAAGGGAAATGCTATCTGAGTGCATAGTTAAATCTCCAGTAATGACAATTAAATCTGGATGAGTTGCAAGTACAAGACGTTTAATTAAATCAAACGTTAATTCATCTTTTTCATTTTGCATTAAGTGAAGATCTGTCAATTGTAAAATAGAAAAATCACTTGTTGAATTTGATTTAAATTTTAATTGGTTTATCATATTATCTAACCTCTTTGTGTTCTTTTTAAATATATAACTCATCAAATAGAAATGATTTCGAATAAATTGTATCATATATCATAATAATTTATTTCTCGATTCTTTTAATTTCAAAAAAAAGAAGCATGTTGTATGCTTCAAGTTATCTATTTGTTCTAATACATGTATCCTGGACTGGATGTCCAAGCAATAATCACCGCAAACCCGAGTAGAATAGCTCCTAAAAAACAAAGAGAAATAATCCATCTAGTTTTTTTAGTAAAAGGTAAAAATGCCCACATGATGAGTAGACCAATTGGGTAAATAAAAATTAATAATAGAATTGTAATTAAATTTAAATCAGCTTTTTTCATATCTTATTTCTTCCATCTTTTTTTGAGATAAGTCATTATATCATAATCTGAAATAGTAATCAATTTACTAACAATTTATTCTATAATAATTCTGCTATTTCAGTTTGTTGTAATTCATTTTTCCTTTTTTTTTATATTGATTAAATAAAGAACAAATGCTAAAATATAGATAGTTAAGAAAGCGAAAGGATAATGACCGTGGAACTATCAAAACGAGTAAGAGAAATGCAAGAATCACCGATTCGAAAACTAGTACCCATCGCAACACGCATTAAAAAATTAGGGAAAACAGTGTATCACTTAAATATTGGTCAACCAGATATTCCAACACCAAAAGTATTTATGGAAGCCATTAAAAATTTTAATCCTAATATTATAAAATATTCATTTTCGCAAGGAGAACCTTCCTTAATCAATTCCATTAGAGATTATTTTGCAAGAGATAAAATCTATTTTGATGAAGATGAAGTATTGATTACAAACGGAGGATCTGAAGCTATTTCATTTGCAATGATTGCTATTTGTAACCCCGGAGATGAAATCCTTGTCCCTGAGCCTTTTTATACAAATTACAATGGATTTACAAGCGGAGTCAGTGTAAACATTAAACCAATCACTACTGTTGCTGAAACCGGATTCCATTTACCAAAACGCGAAGAAATCACTAAATTAATTACTCCCAAAACCAAAGCAATTCTTTTTTCAAATCCAGCCAACCCTACTGGGACCATTATGAGAAGAGATGAATTAGAAATGCTTGCTTCTATCGCAAAAGAATATGATCTTTTCATCATAAGCGATGAAGTATACCGCGGTTTTGCATTTGATAACCTTGAAGGAATCTCAATGGGATCCATTCAAGGAGTGGAAGACCGAGTCGTTATCATCGAAAGCGTATCTAAAAGATATAGTTCATGTGGAGCTAGAATAGGAAGCATCCAATCTAAAAATAAGAATTTGATGCATAATATTTTAAAACTATGTCAAGCAAGACTATGTGTTGCAACTTTAGAACAAATTGGAGCTGCAGAATTATATAAATTAGATCAAACTTACATAAATTCCATTAGGGATGAATATCAAGCAAGAAGAGACATCGTTTATAAGACTTTAAAAGAAATACCTGGAATTGTATGTAAAAAACCAGCCGGTGCTTTCTATGTAGTTGCGAAACTCCCTGTAAAAGATGCAGAAAAATTTGTCGTGTGGATGTTAGAAAAATTTGATGTCGATGGTGAAACAGTTATGTTAGCCCCAGCCAATGGATTTTATGTCTCAGAAGGACTAGGACAAGACGAAGTTCGAATTGCCTATGTATTAAATACTAAAGATATGGAACGAGCAATGTTTATTCTAAAAAAAGGTCTCGAATCATATAAAGATTAAAAAAGCTTAAACTTTTCTTTCATGTAAAAAAAATATCAAATTAGAAATTAAAAACACAGCTATTGGCCAATAACTGTGTTTTTTTATTTTAAAAAAATAAAGATGAAATGTTGTACTGAATTGGCTGAAAATTTCCGCTTTGATCGTCAATGTTTTCAAATAACTTATTTACATTTTTACTCATCGTAAGACCAATGGTTGGTAATAGCAATATGACAACACAAAACAATCCAAGTACATTTATGGTAAAATTATCTATGATTAATCCTCCAATTAGTTACTTCTATATTTTAGTATATTAGTATAAACATTTCAATCTAATTTTTTTATAGAATCTTTCCTTTTTTAGTGAAATTCATTTATTTTGCGTTTTAAATAGGCTTGAAGATTTTTCTGGTGATAAATTTTATGTACTTCTTTCATGATAAAATCTGGGTTATTTCCCGGCAACACGACATGTGCTATTTCTTTTACATCTTCTGATGCTGATTCCAGTGCAATTGAATAATTAGACGCTTTCATCATCGGAATATCAAACGACTTGCTTCCTACACTTACAATAAATGCGTTTTTATGTTCCAATGTAAAATCTCTTAATGCAATTTCTTTTGAAGCATTTATACTATTGATTTTTAAAAAAAAGAATCCAGGTATTAAATCATATGGGTACCGATTTAAGATAAGCTCGTTTGCATAAGGTTCTGATTCTATTTTTTGTTGAATAGACTTTATTTTTTCTAATTCATCTAAAAGAATATAATATACAACATCTTCATCAACAGACAGTTTTCCTTTCACATGATTTCTAAAATAATCGTTTTTTCGATCATCAAAAAATTTCTTTTCCGCACTGTTTTGAAACGCCGTGTAATATATAGACAAAATGCCATCTGTAATGGTATATGTAAACACATTTTTATTCTCTTCTTTGAAAAGACAATCCAAGGTTTTTTGCGCTTTTTTTTCTATGACTTTAATTTCCGAATACTCTTCTGTTATTGTATCAAAGATAACGGACCCATTCATAATCATCAAAGGTAATTTAAAATGAATTCCATTTAAGATTTTTGTTAAAGACGCTGGTGTTCTAGTTGTTGACAAAGTTATATTTGCACCATGAGAAATTAAATGATTGAGTTGGTACTTTGTATAACTTGTTAATTGTTTGTTAGGCGGTAACAGTGCTCCATCCAACCCTAAAACAAATAAAATGGATTTATTGTTATAAAATTGAATATGAACTTGATTAACAAGCAAAGTAATCATCACCCCTATAATGGTTGATGAAATTCTATTTATAGCAAATGGGATTACAGGCAGATTATTTCTAAGACTAATTGTTACACTCAAATAAGTTAATGTTGCTACAAAAATAAAATCATTTTGTTTAAATAATACCATAGCGTAAATTAAAGGGATAATCATGATTCCAACAAGCAAATACAATACGGTCAAACTAAAAATTTCGCCATATAAAAGTGTCATTGAATTTAACATAAAATGTTCATAAAATAAAATTAAACTCATTCCAAAAATACCACCAATGATAGAGCCAACAGAACGAATTCTTGCTTGTTTAAAACTTGAAGATTGATTGCTTTGCATGGAATAGATTGCGGCAATTCCAGCAAAAAACGGAGAATACCACGTGATTGCAAAACTAGGATTAATTAAATGAAGTAATACATTTATAAGCATTGTCAGTAAAACAGCAATAGCAGTTTTTACATTTCGCAATCCGATTTTTGGCATAATTTACCTTTCAATTTTGCTTCTCTTCATCCAAAGGAAAAGACAGACAATTCTTTGCCTGCCCTAAGAGAAGTTTGTCATAAATAAAACGCTTTTCTTGGAATCTATACATTTGATGTAAAAAATATGTTTAAATATTTTGAAATCATTATATCACAGAGATATTCGCTTTTCAAAGAAATTCTAATAATTTTTTATACTAATTAAATTTCTGATTAATTTTAATCAAATTATAAAAAAATAAATAAAAATGATATAATAAAAATAAAAAGAATCAAAATTAATTTGAATGCTTTTTTAGGTGATAACTATGAAAAAAACGAAAACTGACAGGCAACAAGATTTTTTGCTTTCTTTAATTCATCCACTTGTGCGAGTTTGGATGAGACTAGATGCAAAACGTAAAGTCCATAAAGATCCCTTAATTGATTTTAAAAGAAAAGAACCTTTTGTAATGCTTGCAAATCACACATTTCTTTTTGATGTCATTCACGTCCCTTTACCTTTTAAAAACGTTCCTTTTATTATCGCATCACAAACTTTGTTTACAAAACAACCTTCTAAATTTTTAGTTTCACAAGTCGCTCATGTCATTCCAAAATCCAAAGGCAAAAGTGATACTTCTACCATTTTAAAAATTTTTAGTGCTGTTAAAAAAGGGTACCCTATTCTAATTTTTCCGGAAGGGGATACTACTTTTTATGGTGAAACAGGATACATTGAAGAATCAACAATGAAATTAATTAAAAAATTAAAATTAGATGTGATTACCTGTAATGTAAAAGGCGGATATTTATCCAAACCAAGATGGGCTACTTCAAAACGAAAACATCGATCCATCGAGCTTTTTTATCATTTAGAAATCCCAAAAGAAAAGCTTGAACAACTCTCTGTAGATGAAATTAGTAAAATCGTTAATCAATCATTATACCATAATGATTATATCTATCAGAAAAATAAATTAATTGGACATCCTGGAAAAAGACTAGCAGAAGGAATTGAAAACGCTGTTTATGTTTGTCCTCATTGTGAGGCTATAAACACGATTATCTCAAAAGGAAATAAATTTTATTGTACCAAATGCGAAAAAGAAGGATTTATCGATTCATTTGGTTTTATTCACGACTTTGTGTTTGATAATTTAATTGATTGGAATAACTTTCAAAAAAAATATACCACAAAACTAAGAAATACTATTATTTCAAGTAATGGAAACATGTTTTATCTAAAAATGGAAAACGATGAACAAATTGAAGTTGGATTCATTCAATTAACCTATAAGGAAAACAATTTTCATATTACTGGCTCTCATAATGAAGTCATTCCTACAAAAGAAATATCAAATGCAACAATTACCTTAAGAAGAGATTTTGGATTTATTTACGATGAACGTCATTTTTTAATCAAATTAGAACATTATAGCGCTTCTTTTATCCGAATTGTTCAAGACAAATATTAAAAGCTTTATTATAAATTAAATCAGAATAAAAACAACTTTTAAATCCAAATGGTTTAAAAGTTGTTTTTAATAGTTATAGGTAATCCTAAAATTTAACTAATTATTTTGATTCAGTAAAGTACAATAATTCAAAATAGTTTTCAACAAAAATTTTAGCTATTTCTGGATCAAATTGCGTGCCAGAACATCTTTTGATTTCATTAATTGCTTCTTCATTTGTCATGAGAGGTCTATACGTCCTTACAGTCGTCATGGCATCAAACGCATCCGCAATTGCAATTATTCTTGCCGGAAGAACTATTTGATTGCTTTGGAGGCCCTTAGGATACCCTTTGCCATCCCATCTTTCATGATGTTCAAGGATGTAATTAGCAATCTCTGAAAATTCATTAGAAGAGCTTAAAATTCGGTAGCCAGTTTCAGGGTGTTTTTTAATACTTTCCCACTCTTCTTGGCTTAGTTTATCTGGCTTATTTAAAATAGCTTCATCGATCCCTATTTTTCCGATATCATGCATTAATCCAGCTATTTTTAAATCTTTAATCGATGATTCATCAAAACCCAATAATGTAGCAATTTTAACACTAATTTCACTGACTCTTTGTGAATGTTTCATTTCTCTTGGATTCTTTTCAAAAAGCGTATTCATAATCAAATCAATGGTTTTACTTCTCATACTTGAACTATCAGAAAGTTTGCGTCTATACATATGATTTTCTGCATTTTGAAAGATTTCTTGAATATCTGTTTTTGATTTCGTTTTAGTTTCATATCCAAAAGATGCCGTTATGTTTAGCTGATTGGATTTGTGATTTAAAATGAGATGATTGATTTGTTCTATAAGTTGTGTCGCTTCAAGTTCGGTTGTTTTTGGTAAAACAAGAATAAATTCATCTCCACCCATTCTAGCTATAAGATCATTTGGTCTAGCAATATTTCGTAAGACATCAGCAACCAATTTTAAAAGAATGTCTCCTTTACTATGTCCAAAAGAATCATTGATTAATTTAAGTCCATTTATATCTCCCAAAACAATTGTCAAAGGAATATTTTCTAAGATGTCTAACTTAATCAACTCTGATTCATAGAATCTTCGGTTATGAAGACCTGTGAGTTGATCGTGATTACTAATATAAATTATTTCTTCTTCTCTTTTTTTTCGCTCCGTAATATCAATTCCTTGAGCAATAATTGACTTTATAGTCTTTTCATCGTTTTCATAAATAGGTGCTAAATTCCAAAGAATGTATTTGACAGAATTATCTTTGCATAAAATTTCAATTTCAGTTGCATTAAGATTTGTTCCAGTATGTACAGTTTGAATTAAATTCATTGTTTTTTGAATGGAATGAATTGGAAAAAGGATTTTTAAATCCTTTCCAAGAATTTGTCTTGCTGTATGACCTGTGATATCTACAAAAGCATTATTGATTTTCGTGATTTTATTTAAATGGTTCCAAACGATAATTGCCGAACTAGACGATGAAATTAATTTTTCTAAGTATTCTTTTGTTGCTAGCAAATCCATATCTTTCTTTTTTTGCTTTGTAATATCGTTAATGATTCCATTTGTTTGTTTGAATTTTCCTTGGGAATCAAAAGTAATAACAGCATCAAATGAAATCAGGACTCGATGCCCTAATTTGTGAATAATCTCTAATTCACAATACACTCTTTGCTTTTCTTTAAGCAATTCAAATTTACGATAAAATTCATCAATGTATTCTTTACAAACAATGTTTATAAAAGGGTTTCCAATAACTTCTTCTTTTTTATACCCAAGTATTTCAGCCCATTTTTGATTTACATCAATAATTAATCCGTTGATGTCAAGAGATTGATATCCAAGAGGTGCTTCATTAAACAAAACTTGAAATCTTTCTTCGCTGCTTTTCAATTGTTTTTCTTTGTTCATTCGATCTGAAATATCTTTTGTAAATGCAGTTGCCCCTATAATTTCTTTGTTTTCATTATATATTGGATTATAAAACGACTCTTGATAACTAATAGGTGTGTCACCTATTTCTTGTATTACTGAATGAGTTATTCCTGATAATGCAAGATCAAAATTTGCTTTAACCATTTTTTTATCGACAGTTGAAGTGATGCAATCTAATAAATTCATCCCAATTTCTATTTCTTGATTATATGAAATTTTCATACATTCTATATACGCATGGTTCAAATAAAAATAATTATAATTTTTATCGATAGAAAGAATACTTAAATCTTTTGGACTTTCAAGGCTAGATTTAAGAAGAATTTGAGTACTTTTAAGTTCTAATTCAGAATTTAAACGAATAATGTGCATTCCAACATTTCTTGAAAATATCATTGCCAATTGGTCGTTTTGAAAAGCATGATCTTTTTCCATAAATACTGTAAAGTCACCAAGAAGGTAATCATTCTTTATTATTTTGAATACAAGAACTTCTCCTAAATTAAATGATTTTTCAAGTGAAATCAAGACACTTTTTTTAATCTCATATCCTTGTATATCTTGAATTGATTTAAACTTCATAACAATATGATTGTTTGGTTTTGTTTGTGATAGGGGATTATAATTCCATTCTTTCCCTTCCAAATCGAACCCTAAAATAGAAGTCAGTTTGTTTTTAATGTTTTTAAATCCAGATATGGCTATCGTTTTAAATCTCATTCCTGATTTATCAAATAGATTAAAAATAACATATTTTGAATTTGTTAAAGATAAAAAATTATCTGTAATTGCCTGATAATTTATTGTGTCTGTATTCATTTCTAATAAATTTTCAGACATTTTAACTAATTGATTTAATCCTTTAATTTGTTGAACTTGTTCTGAAATATCCAAAAAATTTGTTATGAAATAATATTTTTCAGGAGAAAAAACGATAATTCTATACCATTTATTAAGAGCTTTAGAGAATTGATCAAATTCTTTTTTCCCACCATTTAGTGCAATATCTCCATAGATTTTAATCCAATCAAAAGAGTCCTTTACTATATCTGGCATAATGTGTGTAATTTTCTTCCCAAGAATTTTTTCTCTCTTTAATCCTGTAAAGTGTTCAAAAACGGTATTAACTTCAATAAACTCGTAATCAATAGGCTTATCATATTTGTCACATATGATTTTATGGTATGCATATCCTATTTGAGAATTTATTACTACGTTTTTATAGAAATTTTCAATCATTTATACTTCCCTCACTTTCAAATCGCTTCAAACTGAAGTGAATTTCTAAAAGAAATTAGTGGATTATGACACATATTAAGATTCCATCAAACCTCACTTGAATTATGCCTTTCGTAAAAATTGTATCACAATTTACGAATAATTGGTAATTCCCATTCTATTTTGATAACTTATAGTCTTATTTTTTGATAATGTACCATGATTAATTTTAAATTGAATATTTTTTTATTTGTTAGTTAAGCCAAGATTACACTTTAAACTAACGAAGAACGTGGTTCCATTATTTACTTGACTAGTGAATGTAATCGTTCCACCTAATTTTTCGATAATTTTTTTGGTAATGGAAAGTCCAAGTCCGCTGCCACATTTATTTCTTGATGTATTCGCAACAAAAAATTGATTAAATATTTTTTTTTGATCTTCTTCGCTTATTCCTATTCCATGATCTTCAATCTCAAAATATACTTGATCTTTCTTAGATAGTGATATCTGAATGGTATCAAATTCTTTTGAAAATTTAATTGCGTTGGAAATTAAGTTTTGCCAAATTAGAAAAGTTAATTCTTTATTCCCTACATAATTAATTTCCTCTAAATCTAGATCAAAATTGATATTTTTTGACTCCCAATCTAATTGAGTTAGTTGTAATACATTTCTTATTTGCTCATCGATACTAAATTGCTCATCCCTTTTGATAATATTTACACTATCTAGTAACGAGATTTGCATCATGTTTTTACTCAATATTGCTAATCGATCAATTTCATTAATGATAATTCTAGAATATTCAATGATTTCTTCTTTTGATAATGTACCACTTTCTATTAATTCAGAATAGCCTTTTATTGAACTCAAGGGTGTTTTAAACTCATGAGAAACATTCTTAGCAAATTCCTTACTTAAGTATTCATTTGCTTGTAATTCACTAGACATTAAATTAATGTTTTGCATCAGAGATGATATTTCATCATGTCCATCTACGTCAATCTTTACATCAAACTTTCCACTTCCAATTTCTTTAACGATTTTATTTATTTTATAGATTCTTTTTACAATAATTGAATTGATTGCAAAAGCAAATAATGTTAACGATGAAAAACCCATTGCCATCATTGCTAATATAAAAACACTTGAGTTCATAATTTCTGCAGTCGGAGAATAGCGCAAAAAATAAACGGTCATTCTTGCGATAGATGAAATAAAGATGAAGATTACAATTAAAATCGCGACTATTTTTGTAGATAATTTTTTCATTTTAATATCACCTTATACCCAAGTCCTCTTACAGTAATAATTTCTAAATCTTCACTTTTAATTTTTTCTCTAATTCGTTTGATATGTGTATCAATCGTCCGATCATAACTTTCACTATCATAGCCCCATATTTCATCCATAAGTTGATTTCTAGTAAAAATAATATTTGGGTAAGAGATTAATTTATAAAGCAGTAAAAATTCTTTTTTGGTTAATTCAACTCTTTCATTTCCAATCAAAGCTACATTAGATTTCAAATCTAAAAGTATATTTTTGTATTCAATTTTATTTTCACTAGCAATTTTTGATCTTCTTAATAGAGCTTTGATTCTTAATAGCAATTCTTTCATTTCAATTGGTTTGACCAAATAATCATCGGTTCCACTTAAAAATCCTTTTTCCTTATCGCTAAAAGATTCTAAAGCTGTGAGCATTAGAATAGGAATCTCTATATTTATTTTTCGAATAGAAGTTGTTAATTCATTTCCATCAAGTAAAGGCATCAAAACGTCAGTTATGACTATATCAAAGTGTTGTGTTTCAAAAAATGTTAAAGCTTTTTTCCCGTTTTCTGATTCAACAACTTCAAAATTCTCGCTTGATAAATACTTTGATATTAACTTCCGAATTGAATCGTCATCTTCTGCGATTAATATTTTAATCATAATTTCCCCCCAAAAAGACAAATTAAGAGATGTTTCTTCTCTTAATTATATCTTATATTTTAGTATTTACAAATTATTCAGTTCTTAACGCAACAACTGGATCTTTGTTTGCTGCAATTTTACTTGGAATTAAACCAGAAATAAAAGTCAATCCAATACTGATTAAGATAAGTCCTAACGCACTTAAAATTGGCAAACTAGCAAAACTTGAAATTCCTAAAGCACGTTGAATAATCATATTAATTGGAAATATAAGAAGAATTGTTACAATGATGCCTATAACTCCTGCTGTTAAGCCAATAATAATTGTTTCGGCATTAAATACACGACTAATATCCTTTTTTCTTGCTCCAATGCTCCGTAAAATCCCAATTTCTTTTGTTCTTTCTACAACGGATACATAAGTTATAATTCCTATCATAATGGAAGAAACTATTAACGAAATAGCTGCAAATGAAGATAATATTAACGTTATTGTACTAATTAATGTTGAAATCGTCCCTGATATTGTTTCTGCTAAATCTGTGTATATAACCATATCTGTTCCATCTAAATTAAGGTTATATGCGTCAAGATAAGTCTTTATAGCATCTTTTGAATCAAATGATACTGGGTAGATTTGTATTCCGGTAGGAGAATCATCTCCGCCTATCGTCCGCATGACATTTTGATATGTAACGATGTCATTAAATGGTTGCCCTGTTAAGACATTTACATCAAGGCTTGCTTCTTGAGCTACAACAACATCTGATGTTAAAGCATCTGATAATACTTGAGTGGTAAGCATTGAAGTATAGCCTATTCCTGTAGATAATATTTCACTAGATGCGGATTCTTTTACTCTCATAACTCCAACAATCGTTAAAGTAATGGATTCACCACTTACATACATTGATTCATAATCAGTATTGGCAATAAATATTGACTCGTTTTGAGTATAATAATCATTGTTTGTAACAACTTTAAATTGCATTCCTATAAAATCATCTATTACAAATTCATCATTTATTGTTATGCCAAAGTCTTCTAGTAAACTGATATCAACTCTATTTTGCTTATCAACAATCAAAACGATTTCATTATAATTTTCTGGGTAACTGCTATTACTTCCTAGTAAATCGTATTGAGTTTCAATAAATTCTCTGCTATTTGGAATTTCATTAAAATAACTATCCGATGAAAATCCAAATGAACTTGAAGTGACGGATGTATTAACTTTTACATATCCACCATTATCAGTTTCTGCAATTACATTTAACGTTACACTACTCGTATAAGAAATTGAATTATATAAAGTTTCATCTAATTCTTGTATGTAATTAATGTAATCTTCAGTAATGATATTTGTGTGATCTCGCGTATTCGCTTCTGCATCGTAAGAGTAAATGATATCGGTTGTTGGAAAATCAATTAAAGATGTAGTAATACCTGTCAAATCACTTATATGTTGCTGAGGTTGAGATAGCATATCATTTGTTGTGCTTACTGTTCTACTTATCGTAAGTGGGAACCCTGCTAATGTATCACTTTGCATGGAATTTACATATTGAGTCATTCCATTGCTAATCGCTAAAACAAGCGCTATTCCAATTATTCCAATGCTTCCAGCAATTGCTGTAATTAAAGTTCTTGTTTTTTTAGTAGTAAGATTTTTATAGCTTGATTTAAGTGCTGTCATAAAAGACATAGAAATTTTTTTATTAATCAATTTCCCTGTTGTTTTTGTATCTAAAGATTCTTTATAGTCTTTACTATCTAATATAATTTTACCATCTAGTAATTGAATGATTCGATCGCTATATTTTTCTGCTAAGTCAACGTTATGAGTTACCATAATGACTAGCCTATCTTTACTAATTTCTTTTAACAAATCTAAGATTTGAATGCTTGTTTTTGAATCAATTGCACCTGTTGGCTCGTCTGCTAGTAATATTTTCGGGTTATTAACTAAGGCTCTAGCGATGGCTACTCGCTGCATTTGTCCGCCAGATAATTGATTTGGTTTCTTTTTAATTTGATCTTCAAGTCCGACGTCAATTAAAGCGTTTTTAGCTCTTTCTTTTCTTTCGGCTACACTCACTCCAGATAAAGTAAGCGCAATTTCAACATTATCTAGTACCGATAAATGTGAAATTAGATTGTAATTTTGAAAAACAAAGCCGATAGTTGCGTTTCGGTAAGAATCCCATTCATTATCAATAAATCCTTTTGTGGATTTTCCATCAACGAGTAAATCTCCTTTTTGATAATGATCCAACCCACCTATTAAGTTTAAAAGTGTTGTTTTTCCACTTCCAGATTGTCCTAAAATTGACACAAATTCATTTTCTCTGAATTCTAGATTAATATCAATTAAAGCATGCGTTAAAGTATCGCCCACTTTATAGTCTTTTGAAATATTGATTAGTTTTAACATTATTATCTCTCCTTTTTGTAATAGCGTCATTATACTTAGTTATTGTGAACTGAATTTGAACTAATAAAAAGAAGTTAAAACTAAAATTTCAGAATAACAAATTATATGAAAAACACAGTTTTTTCTTTAAAAAGAATAAACTGTGTTTGTTTTATTTCATTAATTATTATGATAAATCAATATCGTTATAAAACGAATATATCTCCATGTCAATTATTGCACCATCAAGAGAATAAGTAACATTTATTGCATTTAGAAAATAAATTCGAGTCGCATCACTTAGTAAATCTAAATAGTCTAAAATTAAATCTGGGTCAGAAATTCTAAAAGATAGTTCAATCCGTACAAATTTAATTGAGGAAGGCAAATCATCAGGAAACGGAGAATTCACGTCATCGATAAATTCATATTGATAATTTGTCGCATTCGCTAAGCCAGCACTATTTCGAATCAAATTCAATTCTTCTACCATCATGAATTGTTGATAAGAGTTAGGAAGACTTATAATTATTTCATCAATTTCATGATACGTGTTGTCTTGATGAGAAGATAAAAGATCATTGATTTCAATTTGCAAACTAACTTGTTCTGCTTCAAGTAAAGCTAGCTTGTTTGCTTGAATTTCTAAAAGAACAAATCTAAAGGCAAAAACCGCAATAAAGATAATAACGATTAAGTAAATAATTTTAATTTGGTTAATTTTTCTTCCAAAAACATCATGTTTACGCATAATAGACTTTCACCTCCAACACATAAGTAGATAAAAATCGACTTTCAGGTTAATTGGTCATCCATCGTTGTAGATCATAAGTTTCATTATTGATTCCGAATGTTTCATATATCGATAACAAATATCCATTAAAAATGGAAGAATCACTAGTAGAAATAACCAAAGTAATCATTGAATCTTCACTGCTTACTTCAAAACTAAGAAGTTCCATTTCTTCAGTAAAAAAACTTTGCAAATCAGTGATTTTAGAAGAGATAGAAGCGTCTGCTTCATCTAAGTAATCGAATGATTCACTATAATCAATTTCTTTTTGAGTGTAGTCCTCAAAAATTAATACTTCTTCTTCTAAAATTGTTAATTGATTTTGTAAATTATTATTTAAACCTGTTTGATTTATAATTTCTTCATTTGTTGTGTAAAAAGGAATGTAAACTAAACTAATTCCTGTAAAGATTGCAAAAGATAATGCCATAACATAATTTAAAAAGTGGTTTATTCTTGGAATACGATGCAATTTAAACTCGATTGCTTTTGCAATGTCTTTATTTTTAGCTTTTTCAAGACTTTCAAGATATGCCATAAATGCAGCTTTAGGTAGGTCATCAATCATAGAATTTAAGTTTGTCAAATCAAAAACCAATAAATCAAATTCTTCCAGTTTTGTATTTAAACTAGAATATATTTTGGATACTTTTTTTTCGTTGCTTAAATCAAACAAAACAATTTTTGATAAAGAGCTTTTTCCTTTACGAATATTAAAACGATAAAAGTTAGCAATTCGTTCAACGTAATTTTCAATGATATCTGCATATTGAGAATCAGTACCTTCAAATTCTTCTATCATATTAAATACAGGCATATGATTTTCAATGATTTTTATTGAAAATAAATTATCATACAAAGAAACAATCATTAGATTTTCAATATCTGTTTTT
>JAHIRM010000033.1 GCA_018818595.1 Bacillota bacterium | reverse complement strand
GATTTACTAGATAAAGAGTTATTCACACAAAATGTCATCACATCCAAAGGCATCCAGGAAAGATTCTTACTAGCGACCAAAAAGAGAAAGACACAGGATTTATCCAAATATTGGTTATTAGATCAACCAGAAGAATCTGAAGAAGATAAAAGCAATTTACCAGTAGAAGAACAAGTAAACACGAAACCTAATAAAAAAGAGCGTATTCGAAATAGGAGAGTGAAAGATATAGAAGAACAAGCACCTAAAAAGCATTATCTAACAAGTTGTTTAATTGAATACCGGTATATCCAGGAGTATTCTCTAGATATTTATAAGTATAATGACTTGTTTGAGGAATTAAGCCAAGCTTATGATGGAGATTTGTTATATCAAGCTGTGAGATATCTATGTAACTATTCATCAAGATCAAATTCAAAAATCGATGATAAATTTAACTTCTTTGAATCATCGATTAAAAAGAATTTAATAGCATTAACAAAAGAGACTCCAAGTAATTCGGTCATGGATATGTTTAACAAGTTGTTTAAAGACAATTCTTGATTCCAGCAAATGGATGTGAGTGTGAACTCAAACAAACGATTTTTCAGCATAATGACAGATTTAGAGTAATTGTTATGTGTATGTTTTGTTGAAATGGCAAAACAACAAGAAAAATAGAATTTACAAAAAAGCCGTAAAAAAGGGTTCAACTATTCAATAACTTCAGTTCTTACTAAGGAATAAAATTTCAACTGGTTAATAATTACAGTTTCTAATGAAAAAATTAAATAAAGTTATTGAATCATATAAAGATAGTAAAGGAGCAAAGAAAATGATGTTTTACTGCGCAGAAGAAGCATTTAAAACGCTTGGAAAAGATCATAAGATTACCAATAATATTTACAATAGTGATATCTACTCGTGGCAAGTCATTCAGGTTCAAAATCCAGAAGACATTTTTCTGATATTTTCAAACGATAACAGTGGTATCGTATTCATCCTGTATTACAATGATGTATCAAAAATAGATATTAATAGAAGTGTTCTAAAAGAAGCCATTTTTCGGATCATGAAAGACATGCAATATCCTTTAGAGTTAATTTCCCTATATCTAAATCAGCCATGGACAATAAATGTGTCTAGTTGGTACAGTTACGAACATATGGAAGCTATGTCAGACATGCTAACAAAATTCAAAGAAGAGTTTATTTCAAATATTGATCGTGAACTATTGATACAAAGAAAGATTTCTTTCATTTTAAACAATAGACATGTAGATAACTGGAATGGTTATTATGAGTATCGAAGAGCTTGCAAGATCATGGAGGATAAAATAAAGAAGTGTTACAAGGAACAGTAGACAGATGGTAAGCTGTTACTTGGCATAACGATGCGCGCATGCGCGAGACTTTAGAGTTAGAGTGAAAACTTTAACTCTGTTTTTATACCCCCCCTAGGTCTCAAATTAGAGCTTCAAGGGGTACCGTACGGTAGGGCAATTAAAATACGCAGGACCAAATTTTTGGAAATCTCAAAAATGCATTTCTAATTTTCATTCGATTTTAGAACAAAAGTCACATATGTCCTTGTAAAATGAGGTTCATTATTATATAATAAAATTATTCAATTAACGAACAATGGAAGGTGAGTCTATTGAGCAACAACTCTTTTTTCAAACCAACACCCCTATATAAGGAATTTATGATTCTAGATCTCATTGAGAAAAATAAAAATATTACTCAAAGAGAAATGAGTATTGCTATAGGGTCAGCAGTATCGATGGTAAATAATTTCCTTGATGAATATGAGCAAAAAGGATATATCAAAAGAAAATATCTCTCAACTAAAACAGTTGAGTATTTTGTCACTAAAAAAGGACTAGAAAGAAGAAGGGTACTTAATATTGGTTATTTAAATTCATCTCAACACCTATATAATTCAGCAAAGGATAATATTATAACCTTCATTAATCAAATCATTACTATGGGGTTTAGGAGGATATTGCTGTATGGTGCAGGAGAAGTAGCGGAGATTATTCTACAAGTCATTCAAAGCGATTCGTCAACTTCACTAGTGGTTTTAGGTGTTGTTGACGACAACCCAGAGAAAAAAGGTAAATATATAGTCAATACAAAAGTAATTATGAGTAATCAAATAATAGACTATATCCACGATGGCATTTTAATATCCAGTTACACACATCATGAAGCAATTTTTAATAAGCTTATGGGTGTTAACTATAACAGAAGAATGATTATTGATTTTTTTGATTTTTAGAAAAAGGAGAAATATAATGAAATATTTACTAGTTGTTGCACATCCGGATGATGAGGTTTTAGGTGCTGGAGGGACTATCTATAAATTAACGTCTGCTGGACACGAGGTTGATTTATGCGTTTTGTCAGGTAATGCTGCTGCAAGAAATTATAGACCATCCATTGATGATTTAAAATACGATATGGGTGAATCATCAAAAGTGTTGGGGATTAAAGAAATTATTGAAGGTCAGTTCCCAAATATAGAGTTTAATAATGTACCACATTTAATGCTTGTACAGTTTATTGAAAAAGCGATCATGAAATTTGAGCCAGATATTATTATCACTCATCATCCAGCCGACTTAAACAATGATCATCTTCATACATCCATTGCGTGTCAAGCAGCGATACGGCTATTTCAAAGAAAGCCAAGTATTAAACCAGTTAATGAGCTATTATTTATGGAAATTATTTCATCGACAGAATGGAATGTTAATAGTGGGATCAACTCTTTTGAACCTAATACTTTCTTTGAAATTGGTACTGAAGGTCTAGACAAAAAGATTCAAGCTTTGCAAAAATATAGAGGTGTTATGAGGGATTTCCCTCATCCTAGAAGTAAAGAAGTAATTACAGGTCTGTCTGCTTATAGAGGAGGACAATCCGGCTTAAAATATGCAGAAGCGTTTCAAGTAGTGTTTAGAAGAATAGTAACCTCGGAGGTAGAAGAGTGAAGAGTATAATAACCGTTAAAAATATTAAAGACTATTTAACAAAGAATCAAATTAAGTACACATATATTGGAAATGATTCTATCATAATAAATACATTTTGTTCCTTGTACCAATTGAAAGATAATTCAATTACTTGGGCAAGAAAGGTATCAAATGTTAATTTTGAAACACTCAACGAATATGATAATATCATTATTGTTCTAGGTGAAGAAGTCGAGGAACAAAAATTAAATGGTTTTATAGTGAAAAACCCACACAGAACATATTTTAAAATATTGAGTTATTTCTTTGAAGAACAACCTGTTATAAAAATTCACCCAACTGCAGTTGTGGAAACTAATAAAATCGGCAAAAACCTATCAATTGGTGCAAATTCATTTCTTGGCGAATTAGTTGAGCTAGGAGATAATGTGCGAATTTCAAATAATGTATCAATTGAGGGAAATGTAAAAATCGGGGACAATACAATTATTGAATCAGGTGTTGTGATTGGTGTGTCTGGATTTGGACATTACAAAGAAGATAATAGTGTAAGTGTGAGAGTGCCTCATCTTGGAGGAGTTATCATTGGAGAATCTGTTGCTATTGGTGCAAACTGTACAGTCGCACGTGGGTGCTTAGGAAATACAGTTCTAGAAGATTATGTCAAAATTGATAATTTATGTCACATAGCTCATAATGTAATTATAAAAACAAGAACGATGATTACTGCATGCACAGAAATTTCGGGTAGTACAACGATTGAAGAGGATGTTTGGGTTGGGCCTGCATCTGCAATTAATAACGGTATTATTGTAGGGAAAAATAGTTTTCTAGGATTAGGAACTGTAGCTACTAAGGATGTTCCTGCTGGGAAAGTTGTGGCAGGAGTGCCAGCAAGGGTGTTAAGAGATAACAATGAATGAATATATGTTTACTAAAAAGCAGTTAAGATATTTAAAAATTAAACGTATATTCGATGTTTTTTTTGCTGTGTTTTTATTGATTATACTCTCTCCTATAATGTTGTTTACAGCGATATTAGTTAAGACGAGTTCGAAAGGACCTGTTATTTTTAAACAAAAAAGACCAGGGAAAAACAAAAAAATATTTACAATACTCAAATTCAGATCAATGAAAATAGAGACAAACAAAAATGATAGAGACCTACATGATTTTGAACGAGTGACATTTTTAGGTAAAATCCTAAGAAAAACAAGTATTGATGAACTTCCGCAATTATTTAATATTATTAAAGGTGACATGAGTTTTATAGGTCCTCGACCATTTTTGATTAATGATCTTGGTAGTTATACACCTGAACAAGAGATTAGGTTTGAAATTTTGCCTGGTATAACAAGTTGGACTGCGATTCATGGTAGAAATACTGTATCTGTTCAGGACAAGTACAATATGGAAATCTATTATGCGAAAAATATATCTTTAAAACTAGACATTAAAATATTTTTTAAAACAATTTTGGTTGTTTTATCTGCGAAAAATGTGGTTGATAATGTTAACAAGCCAAGAATTGCAAGTAAAATTATCGATGAAGAAGGAAAGTAAAATGATAAAAAGAATCCTAATAACAGGCAAGAACAGTTATGTAGGAACAAATGTTGAAAAATGGTTACTCAATAAGAATAGTGAATATTTTGTTGAAACATTGGATATGAAAGATACTCGATGGACTGAATTTGATTTTAGTGGTTTTGATGTGGTTTTCCATGTGGCGGGAATTGCACACGTTTCAACCAAGAAAAGAATGAGAGAACTTTACTATAAAGTAAATAGGGATTTAGCTATCGAGGTTGCTAAAAAGGCAAAGATTGAAAATGTAAAACAATTTATTTTAATGAGTAGTGGAATTGTATATGGGGACTGCTCGAAAATTGGTATTAATCACTCAATTAATATAAATACTCCTCCTTGTCCGAGTAATGATTATGGAAAAAGCAAACTTCAAGCAGAACAAGGCATTTTAGAGATGGAAAGTAGTTTGTTTAAAGTATGTGTACTTAGAGCACCTATGATTTATGGTCCTGGATGCAAAGGTAATTATAATAGCCTATCAAAATTTGGAAAGAAGTTAAAGGTTTTTCCAAATATAATAAACGAAAGAAGCGTTTTGTTTATTGATAATTTATCTGAATTTGTAAATCTTATGATAGAAAACGTTGAAAGTGGCATATTCTTCCCTCAAAACAATGAATTTATTTGCACTTCTAAAATCGTTCTCGATATTTCATCATTTTATGGAAATAATTTAAGACTCACTAAATTCTTTAATCCAATAATCAAATTAATAAGTTTAGTCTTCCCTAAATTGAACAAAGCATTTGGAAGTTTTATATATGATAAGGACATGTCTGTATACAATACTAATTATCAAATTGTGAATTATCTGGATTCTATTATTATTACTGAGACCAAAAGTCAATGAATTTTTATTGTTTTGTTATACAGATTAAAATTTTTAAAAAATTACTATTCTAAAGGAGAAAAAAATGAAAATCGCAGTTATTGGACTAGGATATGTGGGATTATCAAATGCTGTGCTTTTTAGCCAAAATCATAAGGTTATAGCATTGGATGTGTTAAAGGAAAAAGTCGAATTAGTAAACAATAGAAAATCACCAATAGTTGATAAAGAAATTGAAGAATATCTAGCATTTAAAGAATTAGAATTAACTGCAACTTTAGTAAAAGAAGATGCCTATAAAGATTCTGTGTTTATTATTGTAGCAACTCCAACAAACTATAACCCTGAGCTAAACTATTTCGACACCTCAACTGTTGATGGTGTTATAAATGAAGTTGA
Organism: Bacillota bacterium; assembly: GCA_018818595.1. Lineage (NCBI taxonomy): Bacteria > Bacillati > Bacillota > Bacillota bacterium. The sequence continues at coordinate 13,312 of JAHIRM010000033.1, read as the reverse complement.
ATTTTATAATCCTAAAGCAACTGTCATTATAAAGTCCACAGTGCCAGTAGGGTATACAATTGAAAAAAGAATAGAACATCCTAATCTAAAAATAATATTTTCACCAGAGTTTTTACGAGAGGGAAAGGCACTATACGATAATTTATTCCCTTCTAGAGTAATTATTGGTGATAATAGCCAAGAAGCATCACTTTTTGCTGACTTATTACTGGAAGGAGCTGTTAAAAAGAATATACCAGTATTGTTCACTGGGTCTACTGAAGCAGAAGCTATTAAATTATTTTCTAACACATATTTAGCTTTGAGAGTTGCTTTTTTCAATGAACTAGATACATATGCTGAGGTTAGAAATTTAGATACTAAAGAAATAATTGATGGTGTTGGACTAGATCCCAGAATCGGAAACTATTATAACAACCCTTCGTTTGGGTATGGTGGCTATTGTTTGCCAAAAGATACTAAGCAATTGCTTGCAAATTATAGAAATGTTCCTCAGAAAATTATGACTGCAATTGTCGAATCTAATAGAACTAGAAAAGATCACATAGTTGAGATGATACTTATGAGAAATCCGAAAACAGTGGGTATTTTTAAATTAGTAATGAAGAGCAACTCAGATAATTTTAGGCAATCGTCAATTCAAGGAATTATGAAAAGAATTAAGGAAAAAGGAATAGAAATTATAATTTATGAACCGTCAATTAAAGCGACCATGTATTATGACTCTATAATAGTTAATGAATTGGATGTTTTTAAAATGAAAAGTGACGTAATCGTGACAAACAGATTATATACCGAACTTGAAGATGTTTTGCAGAAAGTATATACTCGAGATATATATAATAGAGATTAGATTTGGATGCTTCATTAAGTTTTATTAGTGGTATACTGATGAATTAGATTTCAGCAGAGTGGGAGAAATAAATGAATATTCTATATATTGGGTACGAGGGATTTGATACTAATAATGGTACAAATCATTTAATTGAATCTATGCTATTTAATTTTTTAGAACACGGTAACAGAGTAATATACATGAACAGTCATTCTGTTGGTGTTAATAATGATATTCCAGAAACTTTACAAAAATGTATTAACTTTGAATCATTTATTATTAATCGAAAAAAAACAAATAAAAGGAATTTTATCGATAGGTATCTTGTTGCATTAAAATATAACTCAAAACTGAAAAAAATATTAAAAGTGAACCAACTCGAAGTTGATATTGCGATAATTCAATCAACTCCAACAGCATATTTTACTGTAAATATAGTGAAGAAGTTAATAAGAATTCCAATCATTTTTAATTCGTTTGACATCTTTCCAGATGGATTACATAAATTGAATAAGGGAATTATATCTGTTGTTTTTAAAATAATGGAACACATGCAAAAAAAAATGTACAAGAAAGTCGATTATATTATAGCGAATTCCGAAGATGTAAAAAAAACATATTTAGAAAAAAACATTTCAGCTGAGAAAATTGGTGTAGTTTATAATTGGTTCGATGTAAATAAAGTGAAAAATAAGAATCGTAACGATAATTGTTTTGTGGAAGCTAATAGCATAGATACTTCTAAGTTTATTGTTCAATATGCAGGTAATTTTGGATATACATTCGATTATGAATTTGTGCTTAATTTGGCAAATATCCTTAAATGTAACTGTGAAATTGTTATTCATATGATAGGTGAAGGTGCTTTTTTAGAAGAGTTCAAAGAAAGGGCAAAAACATTATCATTGGGCAATTTACTTTTTTATCCTTGGCAGTCTTCGGAAATCATATCCGATGTGTACAGCACATGCGACATTGAATTGATACCACTTGCAGAAAAAGTGATTAAGTTTAGCTATCCCAGCAAAACATCACTTTTAATGGCACTTGGAAAAGTTTCTATTACTATTACCGAGAATGACTCTAATTATTTTAAAATAATGAATTCAAATAAAATTGGTTTAGCTTTTGAAAAAAATGATATCGAAAACATAGCGAATCAAATTATTTTTCTATCAAAAGACGAGAAATTAATGAGTGAGATGGGGATAAATGCAGTTAAATATGCAGAGTCTACATTAAGTAGTAAAGTAAACCTAGATTTGATAAATAAAATAATACATTACGTAATCGGAAGTGATAAGTCAAATGAACATAGTAATAATTAGAACAAATGTAAGTGATTTCGGAAAAATTGGGACATATAATGTGCAGGAAATTGGTTTGGCTAACTCACTTAAAGAACTCGGACATAAAGTAGATGTAATATATTTATATAAAAAAGTTAATAAAATCGAACTAGATTCGACATATAATTTCGTATGGCATTTACCAAATAGACACTTCGGACTTCATGGTATTTTTGACTTAACCCTTCTTGAGCAATTTGAACCAAACAAAATTATTTTATTTTCTGACAATCAGTTGTATTCAAGGAACATAATTTTTTGGGCTAAAAAACGCAAAATAAAATGCATTGTTTATTGGGGGGCGGTATTATCGACAACCCCTAAAATAATTAATAAAATTTATACATATATAATTTATATCAGGAATAGAAGGTCATACAAATATTCACTTAATGTTGCTAAAACAAGTACAGTTGCTAAAGAAATGAAAAAGTTAAAGATTGTTTGCAATAATGTTATAAATATTGGGTTAGACAATAAACTTTTAAGAGAATTTAGTGCAGATTTGAACTCAACAAGAGATAAGTTGAAAATAAACAAAAATGATAAGCTTATTTTGTTTATTGGTAGGCTTGAAGAAGCAAAGAAACCGTTATTTGCTATTGATTTAATATTGAATTTAGTAAAAAAAGATTCTTCTTTTAAATTACTAATGATTGGAAAAGGTAGTCTATTGGAAAAAGTGCAACAAAAAATAATCGATTCAACTATTTCAAATAATGTTATACTCATCGATAGTATAAAAAATTATGAAATACATAAGTATATCATGATATCAAATTGTTTTATTAATTTGTCATCAATCGAGATATTTGGCATGGCAATGCTTGAAGCAATGTATTATGGAATTCCTGTTATTGCTAAAGATGCTCCAGGTCCAAGAGAATTTATTATAAATAATTCAACAGGGTTTATTCTTAATAACTATGATATCAATGATTGGATTAATTGTATTTTGCTTGTTATGAGTGATACAAAAACAATCGTAAGAAATGCACGAAAACTAGTTACAGATAAATTTACGTGGAACAATAATGCTATTTTGTTTGATAAATTATAGAAACACGAGGATATGATATGTTGATTTTGCTTCTGTTTGTACTACTAGTAATAGAATTTCTTTTATATATAATTAACCATAAAGAGCTCTTGCATCCCTCCATTTGGTTTGTTTCAGCATTTGTTTTTAGCACTTTTATTGCCCTAATTAATTCGAAGGCTTGGGGAGATATTAGTATTTTTACAGTTCTTGTAATCTTGCTAGGAGTTGTGTCTTTTTTGATTGGATCAATTTCGGGTACTATTATTGTATCTAAACTAAAAGCAAAAAAAGACTTGCGAAAACTTTCTGAATACTATGTTTCATCAAGTATAAAGAAAAGTATAGTAATTATTGTGATACTCTTTATGTTTATAATTACTATACAGTATTTTGTATTTATATATAATCAATCAGTTTTAGCAGGTAATCCAGGCGGGTTAAACGCCATGTTATCATATGTAAGAAGTATTAGTAGAGATTCCGAACTATTTAGCGAAGTTAATTCTTTTATAAATTATGGACTAATTATCTCTCAAGCTTTTGGTTTTATATTTGCTTTCATTTGCATAAAAAATTCAATTTTAAGTTATAAAAAATTCAATTTTGTTTATTTGGTTCCTATCATTATATATTTAGTTCAAGCAATATTAACAACAGGAAGAACTAAAATGATTAATTTTTTGGTGTTTATGTTTTTTTCTACACTGGTCATAATTAAAGAAAAGAAATTATGGTCTAAGAAGTTAAATAGAATAATAATAAGGTATATGATACTCATGGTGATTATTATACTAGTAATTTTTATGGGTATTGATTTAACCTTGAGAGGTTCCATTTACGGAACAGAATGGACTGTTTTTTATCAAATATCCAAATATACCGGATCATCAATAAAAGCATTTGATTTATTTTTGCGAAATATCGTTCAGTTTCCGTTTTCGGGAGATGAAACACTATATAATATTTATAGTATACTTAATAGGTTCGGATTTCATTTTGAAATTGGTAGCAATGCTCTTCAATCAGTACATTTTTCAAATATTACAACAAATGTATATACAGCCTTAAGAAGGTATATACACGACTATGGTTTTTTTGGTATGGTACTAATACAATTTATTCTAGGTCTCTTATTTTCTAGTGTATTTGAATACATTAAAAAGGGTTACAATAATGGGACTTTGCTGATATTATATTCTATGAATATGTACATTATTGTATATATGAGTATTGAGGAAAGGTTTTTTCTTTCAGCAATAAGCATAAATTCAATGGTAACTATAATCATAGTTGCACTATTGTGGAAATTTGTTGTGAAAACCAAATATTTAAGGAGAATAAGTTATGATTAGTTTCGTTGTATTACACTACTTAGATTTAGAAACGACGTTGGAATGTATTGAAAATCTTTACAAGTTCAGAGATTTCGGTTCGACAAGTGTTGTTATTGTCGATAATGGTTCGAGTAATGGATCATATGAAAAATTAAAAGAAATTTCTGATGACAAATATCTATACGTAATTTCGTCATTATCAAACCTAGGATTTGCAAAGGGGAATAATATAGGATATTTGTTTGCCAAAAATATTCTACATGCAGACACTATAATTGTAATGAACAATGATGTTTTTGTAGAAGATAAGTATTTTTTAATAAAATTAGCAAGCATTGCATCGGAAAATAAAATCGATATTATAGCGCCTGATATCATAAACTTGAAAGGAATTCATCAAAATCCATTTCGAAATAATATTTTATCTGGATCACAATTAATCAAGAAAAACGTAGTTAGGCGATTGTCATATTTTGTTTATAGAATACCTTTAGTTGGAAAATTCAAAAAATATTTGAAGATAATCAAAAATGATGAATTTGGTAATAATAGTATACAACACAAATTAGTCATGATAGTGCCACATGGAGCGTGTGTTATCTATACTCAAAACTGGGTTATAAATGAAAATTATGCATTTATTCCTGATACATTTTTATTCGGAGAAGAAGACATATTATTTGAATACTGCATTCAAAAGGGATATTCAACAGCGTTTATTCCTGAAATTAGTGTTTTACATTTAGAAGATAAGGCAACCAATATGTCGATGATAAGTAACCATAAGAAAAGTTTGTTTATTTTAAAAAATTCTCTTCAATCAACAAAGATATTATCAAAATATAGAAAAAAAACAAAAAAAGATGGGACTAAATATTTCAGAGGAATTAAGTTATGATCTATATTGATATTCATGGACGGTTAGGTAATCAACTGTTTCAGTATGCCTTTGCGCGAAGTTTAATGAACGATTTAAATGAAAACATAATAATTGGAAGTTATACACTGAAAAGGCGTGATTCGTCTTGGAAAATCGACCTAATTCATTTTAACATAAGGAACACAAAATCAGTTAATAATAAACTTCCACTATGGTTAACTAAGACTAGCCTATCTCAAAAAGCACTAATCTTCTTATATGTGATTGAAATGAGAAGTAAAAAAAGTGCTAAAGAAATTAGTAAAGTGCAATTAAAGTGGCAAGATAAGCTTAAAAAAAATGGAATATATTGGATGAAAAACGGATTAGAAAATGTTTATAAAAAATCAACTACCAATACATTTTTATATGGACATTTTGAAAACCCAATGTTGTTTAACCATATTAGAGACGAACTACTAATTGAATTTACACCTTTATCTCCATTACTAGAAAAAAATAAAACCTTATACGAAAAGATAAAAGACTGTGAAAGTGTTTGTATTTCTATAAGGCGCGGCGATTATGTAGAAAACCCAGAATACTCTAGTATTTTCAACATTTGCGACCAAAAGTATTATGAAAAAGCAATAAAACTAATATATGATAGAATAGTGAATCCACAATTTGTTGTTTTTTCAGATGATGTTAACTGGGCGAAGGAAAATTTGAATCTACCTGTAGGTACTTTATTTGAAACTGGTGACGATCCTGTATGGGAGAAGTTAAGATTAATGTACAGTTGTAAACATTTTATTATTTCGAATAGTACTTTTAGTTGGTGGGCTCAATATTTATCTAGAAATATTGATAAAATTGTCATCTCTCCCAACATATGGAAAACAGACTCAACTTTTTCTCCCCTGATAGAAAAATCTTTTTTAAAAATTGATGTTGAAAGGAAGGAGTTTAAAACCTCCTAGGTAAATTTAATGTATACCTTATTTGATAAAAAAACACTGTTAATTACTGGAGGAACTGGCTCATTCGGTAATGCTGTACTTGAAAAATTTCTAAATTCAAATATACACGAAATCAGAATTTTTTCCAGAGATGAAAAAAAGCAGGACGATATGAGAAAAAAGTATAAAAATGACAAAATCAAATTTTATATCGGAGATGTAAGAGATTACTTAAGTATTATCCCCGCTATGACAGGAGTAGACTTTGTTTTTCATGCAGCAGCACTAAAACAGGTTCCCTCATGTGAATTTTTTCCATTAGAGGCAGTAAAAACAAATATATTAGGAACTGATAATGTATTAAATGCAGCGATTAATTGTAAAGTAAATAAAGTCGTTTGTTTGTCCACTGATAAGGCGGCTTACCCTGTAAATGCAATGGGGATTTCAAAAGCTATGATGGAAAAAGTATTTATTGCAAAATCTAGAACACATAATCTCGAGACAATCATTTGTGGCACTAGATATGGAAATGTTATGGGATCAAGAGGATCAGTAATACCTTTATTCATAGAACAGATAAAAAGCAATCATCAGTTAACTGTTACAGATCCAAATATGACAAGATTTATCATGAGCCTTGATGAAGCAGTTGATCTTGTTCTTATTGCCTTTGAACATGGAAGTAATGGTGATATTTTTGTGCAAAAATCACCATCTAGTAAAATTGGTGATTTAGCAGAAGCTGTAAAAATAATTTTTAATTCAAGTCTTGATACAAAAATTATAGGTACTCGTCATGGTGAAAAAAAATATGAAGTATTACTTACAAAAGAAGAAGCATCAAAGGCGATTGATTTCGGAAAATATTTTAGAATTCCAGCTGATAATAGGAATCTAAACTACGAAAAATATCTTGAGGAAGGTTCAAAAAAAATCACACTAACTAGTGAGTATTCATCTGATAATACACATATTTTGTCAGTAAATGAAATTGTTGACCAACTTATAGAACTTGACTTCATTAAAGAAGAGGTAACTACATGGAAAAAATAGCTGTTTTAGGTGGTACTGGGATGGCAGGGCATGTCATTTCACAATATTTGCTCGAAAAAGGGTTTTCAGTTACATCTATAAGTCGTAGTAATCATCCGATGGTTCCTAGTATTTTATGTGACGCAGAAAACTACTCAAAATTATATGAAGTTATAGTAGCCGAGAAATTTACTCTAATTATTAATTGTATAGGCATTTTAAATGATGATGCAAAGATGAATAAGTCGAAATCTATTTTGATTAATAGTTTTTTACCTAACTATTTATCCGAAAAATTAATAAATACAAATATCAGAATAATTCATTTAAGCACTGATTGTGTTTTTTCAGGAGAAAATGGTCCGTATCTAGAATCGGCAATTCCTAATGGAACAACTTTTTATGATAGAACTAAAATAATTGGCGAGTTAATTAATCACAAAGATATTACATTTCGAAATTCATTAATTGGTCCGGATTTAAAGAAACAGGGTATTGGACTGTTTAATTGGTTCATGAACCAGTGTTCTGAAATTTATGGATATAAAAGAGTGTTATGGAATGGTGTCACTACAATTACTTTAGCAAAAGCAATAGAATATTACATCTCTCGTCCCGTTGTTGGATTGTACCACTTGGTTAGCGATCCTGTTTCAAAATATACGATTTTAGAAATTTTTAGAAATAGCTTTGCGAAAAAAAATAATATTTTAGCATCAAACGAACCAGTTAGTAATAAATGTTTAATCAATACACGTGTAGATTTTGAATTTATAATTCCCACTCATGTAGAGATGATTAATGAAATGAAAAAATGGATTTATGCTCACAAGGAATTTTACCCACATTATTTTTATATTGGAGGCGAGAAGTAATTATGAAAGGAATAATATTAGCTGGGGGTTCAGGTTCAAGATTGTATCCACTTACCATGGTTACAAGTAAACAATTATTACCAATTTATGACAAGCCAATGATTTACTATCCGTTATCTATTTTGATGCTTGCTGGAGTTAAAGAAATATTGATTATATCTACACCTGATGATACACCAAGATTTGAATCTCTACTTGGAGATGGTTTTAAATTTGGAATAAATCTGTCCTACAAAGTTCAACCTTCGCCAGACGGGCTTGCTCAAGCATTTTTGCTTGGAGAAGAATTTATTAGAGAAGAAACTGCCTGTATGATTCTTGGAGATAATATCTTTTATGGAAATGGTTTAAAAACAGCGTTGACAAGAGCAACTGATAATTCTCAAAATGGAAAAGCAACTGTTTTTGGTTATCACGTTGAAGATCCTGAAAGATTTGGTGTAGTTGAATTTGATAATAGTGGGAAAGCAGTATCTATTGAAGAGAAACCAATAGTCCCTAAATCAAATTACGCTGTTACTGGTTTGTATTTTTATGATAAAAGGGTTGTTGAATTTGCAAAACAAGTGAAACCTTCAAAAAGGGGAGAACTTGAAATTACAGATTTAAACAGAATGTATCTTGAAGATGAAACTCTAGATGTAATTACTTTCGGTAGAGGGTTCACGTGGCTAGATACAGGCACCCATGAATCTTTAGCTGAAGCAACTGCTTTTGTAAAAATGATAGAAGAACATCAAGGACTAAAAATATCTTGTCCAGAAGAAATTGCTTTTCATAATGGTTGGATTTCAAAAGAACAATTACGAGTTCAAGCTGAACTTATGAAGAAAAACCAATATGGCCAACATCTTTTTAAAGTTCTAGATGGAAAGGTTCGATATTAATGAAGTTTATAAAAACAAAGATAAATGATTTGATTGTTGTTGAACCTAACGTTTATGGAGATAATAGAGGATGGTTCTCAGAATCATATAATGAAAAAGCATTTAATGATAATGGTATTCATGTCAAATTTATCCAAGACAACCACTCTTTTAGTTCTCAAAAAGGTGTTTTAAGAGGATTACACTTTCAAAACAAACCTTTTGCTCAGACAAAACTTGTCAGATGTACAAAAGGTAGAGTTTGGGATGTTGCTGTTGACTTAAGAAAATCAAGTAATACATATTTGCAGTGGTTCGGATTAGAACTTACTGCTGAAAACCATAAGATGTTATTTGTTCCACAAGGATTTGCTCATGGTTTTGTTACTTTAGAAATTGACTGTGAAGTTCAATATAAAGTTGATAACTTCTATGATAAAAACTCAGATCGTTCTATTAAGTATAATGATTCTCTAATTAACGTTGAATGGCCAATTAAAGATGTAATTTTGTCTGATAAGGATTTATCCGCTCCATTATTGAAAGATTCGGATGTGAACTTTAAATGAAAATAATAGTTACTGGAGTTAAAGGACAACTTGGTTATGACGTTGTAAAAGAATTAGAATCGAGACATTATACTGAGCTTTTAGGGATTGATATCAATGATTTAGATATTACAGATCAAAAAGCAGTGAATGAATTTATGGACATACACAAACCAAATGTCATAATTCATTGTGCAGCTTATACTGCAGTCGACAAAGCTGAAGATAATAAAGATTTATGTATGAATGTTAATGTGGTTGGCACAAAATTTTTAGTAGAAGCAGCAAAAATTTATGATGCAAAGTTTGTCTATATTTCAACAGATTACGTTTTTGATGGGACAAAAGAAAGTAGTTACTGTGTTACTGATAGTCCTAACCCAAAATCAGTATATGGTGAATCTAAGTATTTAGGTGAACTAGAAACATTGAAATGTCGAAAATATTTTATAGTACGTATTTCTTGGGTTTTTGGTAAAAATGGAAATAATTTTGTCAAAACGATATTAAGACTAGCAAAAGAAAAAAAATCCTTAGCAGTTGTTTCAGATCAATTTGGATCTCCAACATATACATATGATTTATCAAGACTTTTAGTTGATATGATAGAGACAGAAAAGTATGGTATTTATCATGCAACAAATGAGGGTGAATGCAATTGGTATGATTTTACAAAAGAAATATTTAATTTGGCTGAAATTCGAATTCCATTAAAATCGATCACAACTGAGCAATATCCAACAAAAGCTAAACGACCAATGAACTCTGTGATGTGTAAAGATAAATTGGATGCAAATGGTTTTAAACGTCTTCCGCATTGGAAAGATGCTCTAAAAAGATATCTTAAAGAAATTGAGGTACTATAAATGAAAATACTTGTTACTGGTGGGGCAGGATTTATTGGTGGCAATTTTTGTCACTATTTGGTTGAAAAGTATCCAAGCTATAATATTGTAACTTTAGATGCGTTAACATATGCAGGTAATATGGAGACTCTTCAACCAATTACAGATAAACCAATGTTTAAATTCGTTAAAGGAAATATCACTGATCGATCTTTTGTTTATGATTTATTTGATAAGGAGAAGTTTGATATTGTTGTCAATTTTGCTGCTGAATCTCATGTTGATCGTTCTATTGAAAATCCTGAAATTTTCTTAAAAACTAATATTCTTGGCACACAAGTATTAATGGATGCATCATTAAAATTTGGAGTAAAAAGGTATCATCAAGTTTCTACCGATGAGGTCTATGGTGATTTGCCTTTAGACAGACTTGATTTATTCTTTACGGAAGACACACCTATTCATACCTCAAGCCCATATTCAGCATCAAAAGCGTCAGCTGATTTACTTGTTCAAGCTTATCATAGAACTTTTGGATTACCAATTTCTATTTCAAGATGCTCAAACAATTATGGCCCATATCATTTTCCTGAAAAACTGATTCCACTTATGATTAAGAATGCATTAGCAAATCAATCGCTTCCCGTTTATGGAAAAGGAGAAAATATCAGGGATTGGCTTCATGTATATGATCATTGTACAGCAATTGATTTAATCATTCATAACGGAAATGTAGGAGAAGTATATAATATTGGTGGTCACAACGAAAGAACAAACCTTGAAGTCGTTAAAACTATTTTAAAAGAGCTTGAAAAACCAGAAAGTCTGATAAAATATGTTACTGACAGAAAAGGTCATGATATGCGATATGCAATTGATCCAACTAAAATTGAAACTCAATTAGGATGGAAACCAAAGTACAACTTCGAAACAGGAATTAAACAAACTATCAAATGGTATCTTGATAATCAGCAATGGGTTAGAAATATAGTAAGTGGTGAGTATTTAAGGTTTATGAAGTCTTATTATGAATAACAAAAGTACTATTAAAAAGATTGGTTTCGTTGCTAGTAGTAACATTATCAAGCTTGTTTCAAGTATATTAATTGGTTTTGTTGTACCGAACATCTTGGGGTTAACCAATTATGGTTATTATAAGGTATTTGTTTTGTATTTAACCTATATTGGATTATTTCATTTTGGTTTTATTGATGGAATCTACTTAAAATATGGTGGTGTAGATTATCAAGAACTGGATAGAAGAAAATTTCGGACTTATTTTAAATTTTTACTTAATTTAGAAGTAATTATTTCTATAATAGGTATAATTGTTACTTTGTTGTTTGTAAGAGATGAGAAAAGATTTATTTTTTCTTTATTGGTTGTTAACTTATTAGCGATAAATTTAACAACTTATTTTCAATTTATATCTCAAATTACTTCACGCTTCAAAGAATATTCATCAAGAATAATTATTCTTGCCTTTACAAATATTATTGTTGTATCATATATGTACTTTGCAAAAGTAACAGACTATAAGATTTACGTGATTTTATTAGTTGCAATGAACTATCTATTGTTAATTTGGTACATTGTCACATATCGAGACATTACTTTTGGCAAAAAAGACATACTTTCTAGTAGTAGAAAGGATATATTGTCTCTTTTTACAATTGGTATTCCTTTATTATTAGCAAACTTGGCATCAACATTTGTTATGATGGTTGATAAACAAATTGTTGAGATTTTTTTTACAGTTGAAAAGTTTGGAGTTTACTCGTTTGCATATAGTATGCTAGCCATGATTACGGTTGTTGTTTCTGCTGTAGGTGTTGTTCTATATCCAATTCTCAAGAAGACAAATCTCGAAAGCATTGGTAAGAACTATTCAAAATTAAATACAATAATAATATCAATCGTGCTAATAGGGCTAATAGGATATTTTCCACTCTTATGGGTTATTCCTAAATTTTTACCAGATTACATAGATTCACTAATTATCTTTAGAATCGCTTTACCTGGGTTGATTTTTACGTCCTCAATAACAGCAATAAAATTAAATTTTTTCAAAATCACAAATAAAAACAACTATTTTTTTGGAATTAGCTTTATTATTATCTTGATAAATATCGGATTGAATTTAGGTGCTTTCTTTATTTTTGGCACAACTGTTGCAATTGCTATATCTTCGATTGTTGGATTATCGTTGTGGTATGTTTTAACAGAAATATATATGGTCAAAAAACATCAAACAAAATGGATAAAAAACTCATTAATAACATTTATAGGAATTACACTATTTTACGTTTTTTCAAGCATTCAAAACTATATTTTTTCAGCAATTTTCTATTTCTCAGCAATTGCTTTACTGATTTTAGTTTTTAATAGAAAAGAAATCAAGACAGTATTTGATGATCGAAAAAGACAAGTAAATGGTAGGCAATAAATGAAGTAACAATATCTTTTTTGTATAAAAGAAATTTAGTTACAAACCATTGACTTCTCTTAGACATTACGTATAAATTTGGGGTAAAATTGATAGAAAATTCATCCTTATAAAAAAGCAATTTTACATCTCAACTAAGCTGTTCTTCATACTAACAGACAGTTCAAAGTAGTGACTTTCATAGTAACCGACAGTCCTATCTAAAGGGTCGGGGCAAAAATAAATATTTTATTTTGTACTTGACTTTTTGAATGGTTTATGCATAGCCCAATAGAGCCAATAAGTGTATGTCAAAGAACGGCTATTTGTTTCATAT
>JAHIRM010000032.1 GCA_018818595.1 Bacillota bacterium | reverse complement strand
GGAACTGGGTAGGAATCTAAACGAAATGGCTGAAACTAAAGAAGAAATTAAAAACGGACTCTTGAAAAAAAGTGCAGAACTGATGAGTGAAATACTGGAGAGCGATATGCATGTATCCGATACAGAAACCTTTGTTGAAGTCAATTTTGCTCTGCTAAAATTCAGGTAGACTGGTAAAAAGAAAAAGAGTTGATGAAAGATTATCCTGACCGCTGCAGGGAGGAAAACTACCTGAAAAGCCTATATGAATTAGGGCATAAAAAATTATCAGGTTTTAAAACCGTGAATAATTTTGACAAGCAAATTCTAATTTACAAATGTTAAGCTGGTACGAACAAATGAAAACCGAGTGGATTTATTTATCACATCTGCTTACGCAAGAATTAACAGGTTATAGAAATACAGAAGCCCTGAATTTGAAGAAGAAAAAAAAAATAAGTGAAAGCGCCAGTTGTAACACTTCGCATCTTTCACTTTCTTCTCACTTTGGAACGCATATAGACTTCCCATACCACTTTTCAGATAGCGGGAATAAAGGGGAAAATTATAGAGCCGGGGCTTTTATCTTTTCGGAAATAAAATTAGTCGAAATTAATTGTCTGGAAGATGAAACAGAACTGATACTTACAGATCACTTTCAGGAATATGAACTTTGTGAGAAAACCGAATTTATAATCATTAAGACACATTATACGTATATCAGAAATCAAGCTGCTTATTATGAGTCAAATCCAGGTTTTCATCCGGAACTTGCAACTTATTTAAAGCAAAAATGTCCTGAACTAAAGATAATCGGTTTTGATTCCATGTCACTTTCCGGGGCAAAAAATAGGGATGTTGGGAGAATTGCCCACAATGAATTTCTAATTAAAAATGACCTTTTAATTGTGGAAGATATGGACCTTTCTAACGTGGATTCTTCCACTGTTTTCGGAAAGATACTGGTTTCTCCACTTAGATTTAAAGATTCTGATGGTGCGCCTGTGACTGTATTTGCAGAGGTTATGGTTGATTGATCATATATTATTTGATTTTGATGGGGTTATTTGCGAGTCAATCCATGAGAAAACAAAGGCGTTTCATAAATTATATCTTCCGTTTGGATCAGATATTGCGGATATGGTTGTAAAGCATCACGAAAATAACCTTGGAATATCAAGGTATGAAAAAATCAAATTTTATCATAAGAACTTTTTGGAGAAGGAATTAACAAATAGAGAATTAATGGAATTAGCTGATAGATTTTCATTTTTAGTAATAGATAACGTTGTAAGTGCCCCACTTGTGGCCGGACTTACGGAATTTATAGGATTTTATAAATCAAGTATTGACTATAAGGTGATAAGCGCCACACCAAGAGATGAGTTGATAAGAATTGTTAATCGAAAAAGCCTTAAAGATCATTTTTCAGATGTTCTAGGATCGCCAACATCGAAAATTGATTGGATAAAGTATTTAATTGATAATGGAAAAATATCCATAGAAAAATGTATTTTTATTGGTGACTCAAACACTGACTATGAAGCTGCCACAAAATTTGATATTCCTTTTATTTTAAGGAGAACTACTTTTAACCAAAGTATGCTTAAATTGCCAGGTATTCTAGGTAGTTTTGAAGATTACTTTGAACTTATGTCCATTTCTGACAACCTGATTAATTGATATATTAAGTAGTAAGTTTGTTTCATTTGGCATATTTAATATTAGGTGAAATTATTTTGAGAAGAAAATGAAGATAACGAACGACAAAGAATTTTTACTTGGAAGTTGGATCAATACTGCTAGCCCGGTTGTTGCGGAAATAATGAGCAATTGTGGATTTGATTTCCTGGTTGTGGATACAGAACATTCTGTTGCGGATTTTCAAATTTGCCAACAAATTTTTCAAGCTATACAAGCTGGTAATCCAAAATGTCTCCCTTTCGTCAGATTACCTGGGAATAACTACGAAGTGACGAAAAAGTATCTTGATCTTGGTGCAATGGGTGTAATAGCTCCTTTGATTAACAATGCTGAGCAAGCTGAGTACCTGGTTGATTCTGTTAAGTATCCTCCTCTTGGCACAAGAGGTGTTGGATTTGGAAGAAGTCATGGTTATGGCTTTTCATTTGACAAGTACATGAAGAATGCAAACGAGGAAACTTTTGTTTGTGTGCAGATTGAACACTTAGATGCCATCGCAAATTTAGACGATATATTTTCCGTGGATGGAATTGATGCAATGATTATTGGGCCCTATGATTTATCTGCGTCAATGGGAATGACAGGACAATTTAACAATCCGGAATTCATAAAAGTTAAAAATGAAATCTTAATGAAAGCAAAAAAGCATAATCTAATGCCCGGAATTCATGTAGTCCAGCCGGAGCCTGAAAACGTAATAAACCAAATTCAAGCCGGATTTAAGTTTATTGCCTATAGTTTAGATATCACAGTAATAGGTAAATTTTTCAGAGAGGGTGTTAATCAGATTAAGGAAATGAAAAAATGATTCAGAATAAAATAGTGATAGCTTTAATCCCAATTAAAGAACACAGTGAAAGAGTTAAAAATAAAAATTTTAGAATGTTTGGTGATAAACCACTTTACCACCACATATTGAATACACTTGAACGCACATACGCCGTGGATGAAGTTATAATTAATACAGATAGTCATGTCGTTATGAATGAAGCACCCCAATTATTTAGCAAGGTCAGGATCCATGATAGGCCGCAAGATTTGATAGGTGATTTTGTCTCAGTTAATAAAATAATTGAACATGATATATCCAAAACTGAAGGGGATATATATCTACAGACGCATGCCACTAATCCATTAATTAAATCAGAGACTATCGCTTCAGCATTAAGAAAGTTTTTAGAAAGTGGAAACTCAAACGATTCTTTGTTTTCCGTAAATAGGTTTCAGAGTAGATTTTATGACCAAAATGGAATTCCTGTGAATCACAAAGCAGAGGAGTTACTCCGTACTCAGGATTTACCACCTCTTTATGAAGAGAATTCTTGTTTATATATATTTAGTAAAGAATCGTTTAAGAAAAGAAAAACCAGAATAGGATCTGAACCTCTGCTGTATGAGATTCCCAAGATTGAGTCTATTGATATTGATGATGAATTTACTTTCAAGCTTGCTGAACTAATGGCACTATATTCAAAAGAGACATAAGTATATGGATACTCTTAAAAAAAACAGAATTCTAATTGCTACTTATCCTTTTGGTAAGAGTAACCGCGAGCCGCTTGATATACTTGAAGCAAATGGATGCGAATTAATCTTTAATCCCCATGCACGTAGATTAAAGGCTGGTGAAGTCGAAGAATTAATTCAGGATGTTGATGCAGTTATTGCAGGTACTGAGCCATATATGATCAACGCTCTCAAGTCTGCGAATATTAAAGTAATTTCAAGGGTTGGGATAGGTTTAGACAATGTTCCTTTGAAGGAGCTAAAGGAACTGGGAATAATGGTTACTTATACACCTGATGCTCCATCGCAAGGTGTTGCGGAACTTACTTTAGCTAACATTATAAGTTTAGTAAGATTCGTGCAGTTGTCCGATCATTCAGTACGACAATTGGCCTGGAATAGATATATAGGTTATCTTCTCAAAGAAATAAAAATTGGAGTCATAGGAATTGGAAGAATCGGGAAAATATTAGTAAAACTATTACAGCCTTTTAACACAAATATACTTGCTTGTGATATTAATCCAGATCTTGAATTTGGGCGACATTATAATCTTGAATGGCATGAAAAAGAATCAATTTTAAGGGAAGCGGATTTAATAACGGTTCATATTCCATATAATCAGAGAAACCACCATTTCATTGACCGGAAAGCAATCGCCTCTATGAAATCATCAAGTTTTTTAGTAAATACTTCAAGAGGAAATATTGTTGACGAGGAAGCCTTGTATGATGCTCTTAAACAGAAGCACATTGAGGGGGCCGCATTGGACGTTTTTGCAAAAGAACCTTATGATGGACCGCTTGCAGGATTGGAGAATATTATTTTAACAGCTCATATGGGGGCCTCCGCAAAAGAGTCCAGGTACTTAATGGAATTAGGGGCAGCAGAAGACTGTATAAGGGTACTAAAAGGTGAAAAACCTAAACATGATGCCTGGGAGGAGAATAAAGCTGATTATGAATAGAGAAAAAGTATTGGTTATTGGTGGTGCCGGGTTTCTGGGCAGCCACATTTCGGATGCGCTAACTGATGCTGACTACGATGTGACCATTTTTGATCAGAAAATGTCACCTCACTTAAAAGATAACCAATCCCAGATTATTGGTGATATTCTCGATGAAAAAAAACTGGACGAAGCAACGAGAAATGTCGATTACGTCTATCATTTGGCAGGCATGGCAGACATAGATGAATGCGCAGAAAAGCCTCTTGATGCGATTAAAAATAATATTCTAGGCACTACCTATATACTGGAAGCGTGTGTTAAAAATCAGGTTAAAAAAGTTTTATTTTCTAGTTCCGCTTACGTTTATAGTGATACTGGCTCCTTTTACAGAATAAGCAAACAAGCATCAGAGCTTATTATTGAAGGGTACCAGGAAAAATTTAACTTGGATTATGTTATTCTAAGGTTTGGATCGTTGTATGGAGAAAGAGCTGACCGGAGAAACAGTATTCATAGGCTAATTGAAGATGCCTTGAAAGAGGAAAAAATTGTTTATCATGGTCAGGGAAACGAGAAAAGAGAGTTTATTCATATTAGGGATGCGGCAGATCTAAGTGTTAAAGCTCTGGATCCCAAGTATTCAAATCAAAATCTTCTTTTAACTGGAAATTCTTCCATTGAATATCTTGATCTCCTTAACATGATCAGGGAAATTCTACATAATAAAGTCAGTATCATTCTTGAAGAAAGTAAATCTAAAACTCATTATAAACTTTCTCCTTACTCATTCAATCCAAAGATAGCACGCAAGTTGGTTAATAATCCACATATAGACCTGGGTCAAGGTTTATTGAATCTTATTGGGGAGGTTCACAAAAACATCCATGATGAATTGAGGGAAAATGAGGGGTTTTTAGTTGAAAAGAATGGAAAAGGGGTTTCAAATAATAATAGCTAATTCTATATGAGTACTACAAAAAAAATTGTAACTGGTGCATGTGGTTTTAGTGGAGCGCAACTAATGAAATATTGTTTGCTGAAAAATATTAGATAGTATCATTTGATGATAAGAATTCCAATTACTAAAAATATAATGGGCGGTGAAAAGTTTGAACTCAGATAAAACATTTTTAATTACCGGTGGTACCGGATCATTTGGTAAAAAATTCATTAAAACAATTCTTGATCGCTACAAACCAAGGAAGGTAATTGTATTCAGTCGTGACGAATTAAAACAGTTTGAAATGCAACAATCAGATGCTTTCAAACCTTTTGAGAATATTATGCGATATTTTATTGGTGATGTTCGTGACTTAAATCGATTAAAAAGAGCCATGGAGGATGTTGATATTGTTATTCATGCGGCTGCTTTGAAACAAGTCCCTGCCTGTGAGTACAATCCTTTTGAAGCTGTAATGACCAATGTTATTGGCGGACAGAATGTAATTGATGCATCACTATACAATAAGGTAGAAAAAGTAATAGCACTAAGCACTGATAAAGCTGCGGCGCCAATCAATCTTTATGGTGCTACAAAACTTACTTCTGATAAGCTCTTTGTTGCAGCCAATAATTACAAGGGGTGGAGAAATATTAAATTTTCAGTCGTGAGATATGGGAATGTCATGGGTAGTCGTGGATCTGTTATCCCGTATTTTCTTAACCACAAGAAAAATGGGTTTCTACCGATTACCGACGAAAGAATGACTCGTTTCAATATTACACTACAAAAAGGAGTTGATTTTGTTATTGACAATCTTGAACGTATGTGGGGAGGAGAATTATTTGTACCAAAAATACCTTCATATAATATTATGGATTTAGCAAAAGCAATTGCACCAGACATTGAGACAAGAATCGTCGGTATTAGACCTGGGGAAAAACTTCATGAAGAAATGATCACCTCCACAGATTCCATAAGTAGTATAGAATTTGATGATTATTTCGTTATTCTTCCATCAACAAAGTTTTGGGATATTAAAAAATTCAGAAAAGAAAGTAACGGGAAGGAAGGGCATAATTGTGATTTAGGATTTTCTTACAATAGTAGTGAGAATGATATTTTTCTAACGGTTGATGAAATAAGAGATTTAACAATCAAAAATGTTGACGGTGCCAACGATATAATCTATGGAGATTGATTTGGTAATTTCAGCAATAATACAAGCAAGACTTAATTCGACACGATTGCCAAATAAGACTTTTGCTGAAATCGAAGGGTATCCGCTAATCTGGCATATTATTAATAGAATCAAAAAAAGCATGAGAATCAACGATATTGTAGTTGCAACCACGATTAATAAAGAAGATGATTTATTAGGCGAATGGTGCGGCAAAAATAATATAAAATCTTTTAGAGGTAGTGAGAATAATGTTCTTGAGCGATATTATTTTGCGGCTTTGGAGAGTCATACTGATATTATCGTTAGAGTAACTGCAGATGATCCTTTCAAAGATCCTGAAATAACTGATGAAGTTATTGATTTTATGATTGAAGAAAAACTTGAATTTGCATACAACAATAATCCACCTTCTTATCCTGAAGGTTTAGATACTGAAGTATTCACCATGGAAGCACTAAAAAAGGCCTATGAGACATCCACAGATGCCTTCGAACATGAACATGTGACTCAGTATTTTTACAAGAATCCTTTATTAATTAAGCAAGGGAACTGCTCTTATCATTCAGACTTATCCCATCTTAGATGGACAATTGATAAGGTACAAGATTTAGAAATGGCAAGAACTGTCTATAAATACTTATTTAATGATAAGGAAGTATTTTTGTTCAGGGATATTCTCCAGTTACTGGAGGTGAATTCTTGGATAAGTGAAATAAATTCTGGAGTTGAAAGGAGTGATATGTATAGAAAAGGGATGAGTAATGAAAAGAATTAGTGATATCGAGAAAAATTATGTAATGGATGCCCTGAACAATGAATTTCAAACCTCAAAAAACAGTGTGTTTTGTAGTAGAATGGAAAAAAAATTTGCTGAAATTCATGATGTCGGGTTCGCAATTAATCATGTAAATGGTACTCAAACGATGCACACAGCACTCAATGCGTTAGAAGTGGGGGCTGGCGATGAAGTGATCGTTCCACCATTAACCATGTCTAGTACTGCAATAGCAGTATTGCAAAATGGGTCCATGCCGGTTTTTGCCGACGTTGATATTAATACATTTAACATTGATCCGGAATCAATAAAAAATAAAATTACTCACCGGACTAAAGCTATTATAACTGTTGCCTTATACGGGCTCTCTCCTGAATATGATGTAATAAAAGAGTTGTGTAATTCAAATAATCTTTACCTGATTGAAGATAATGCTGAAGCTCTCTTTGCAACATACAAAGGTAAAAAGGTTGGACAATTTGGTGATTGTGCTTCTTTCAGTTTTCAGGCAAGTAAGCATATCACTTGTGGTGAAGGTGGCATTTTAATTACTGATGATGAAATACTTGCTGATAAGGCAAGGAAATTTAGTAGCTTAGGTTATGCCGGAGTAAACTCTAAACAAGGAAAAATCTCTAGAAATGATATTCAGGATCCGAATTATAGCAGACACATCTCGCTTGGGTTTAATTATAGGATGGCGGAGGTTAACGCAGCCGTAATATTGGGTCAGTTAGAAAGAGTTGAAGAGTTAGTTGAACAGAGAATTAAAGTTGCTTCAATATATGATGAGGTTGTGAATAATCAATCTCTTCTTAAAAAGCAACTTGTTCCAGATGGTTATAAAAATACTTATTGGTCTTACAGCGTTGTGCTTGATACAAAAAATCCTGAGAAGGATTGGTATAAATTTAGAGATTCATTTCAAAAAAATGGTGGAGATGGTTTTTATGCGGCTTGGAAACTATCATATATGGAGCCATTATTTATCAATATTGTACAAAATTATTGCGGTGTGTGGCAAAAATACAAAACAGGTTTATGCCCGAATGCTGAGTACTTACAACCAAGAATGATACAATTTAAGACAAATTATTGGAATTTAGAAGAAGCTTATAATCAAGCAGAAATATTAAACAAAACAATAAACAGCTTTTAGGGGTTCTTATGAAAAATGCATTTCCAAAAGTAATTAAAATAGGCGATCGTTCTATTGGTGAAGATAAACCCTGCTATATAATTGCTGATATAGGTGCAAATTTCGATGGTAACATTGATAAAGCAAAACGATTAATTTTTTCAGCAAAGGAATGTGGGGCTGATTGTGCAAAGTTCCAGAGTTTTAGGGCAGAAAAAATTGTGTCGGCAGGTGGATTTGCAAAAATGCAATTGAAGGGTGTCCATGGGAGTTGGGGAAGACCTGTCCATGAAGTATTCAGAGATGCAGAATTTCCAAGAGAATGGCATAAAGAATTGAATGATTATTGTAAAGAAATTGGTATACACTTCTCAACATCACCTTATGATTTTGAAGCAGTAGATCTTTGTGGACAACTTGATTTACCTTTCATCAAAATCGGATCGGGAGAAATTACGTGGCTTGAAATGCTTGATTACATTGCCCGTAAAAACAAACCTATGTTTTTAGCAACCGGCGATGCAACTATGGCAGAAATTGATGAAGCTTTGAAAGTAATCGAATCGACTGGTAATACCGATTTAATGCTAATGCAGTGTATTACTAACTATCCTTCCAAAATTGAAAGCGCAAATATTCGTGTTCTGGATAACTATAAAACTGCGTTCAACATCATGGTGGGTTATTCAGATCATTCTCCCGGACCTGTTGTTGCTCTTGGGGCAATAGCATTAGGAGCTAAAGTAATTGAAAAGCATTTTACACTTGATAAGACAGATGCTGGACCTGATCACCCACATTCAATGGATGCAAATGAATTTAAAAAGATGGTTGAATATATTAAAGAGCTTGAAGCTGCATTAGGTACTTCGAGAAAAGTTGTCGTAGAAGAAGAAAGTGAGACTGTTATTGTTCAGAGAAGAGGATTATATACAAATAAGAAAATTGCACAAGGTAATATCATTAGGTTGGAGGATATCGTTGAATTAAGACCAGCATTAGGTGTTTTGCCAAAATTCAAAAATATTGTTGCTGGAAAAGTTGCGAAAAATGATATTGATGCGGATAGTCCAATTTACTGGGAAAATATATGATTACAACAAGAGAACAGTATATCATACTTGTGGACAATGATATTATCAAACCTTCTGACGCAATCGTGATATTAGAGGGAGATGGTTGGTACAGAATTAAGCGAGCTGTTGAGATCTATAATCAAGGGATGAGTGATCTTATAGTATTCTCAGGTGAAATTGATGACCCGGCGTATGGAAGTTTTCCTCTTACAAAAATATTACCCCATTTTAAGGATGCAGGAATACCTGAGAATAAAATTCTCCATGAAAGAAAATCGACCAATACTCTCGAACAAGCTCAAGAAATAGTCAATTTAGCTATTGAAAACAAATGGAGAAAAATAATACTAGTTGCTTCACATTATCACCAGTATAGGGCTTATTTAACGTTTTTAGGGATTGTTAAGAAAAAATATCCCGAGTTAATTATCTATAACGCGCCTGTTAAAGATTTAGCTTGGTATGATGAAACTGGATGGGGGAAAAGAATTAATTTGCTGGAAAATGAGTTTAAAAGAATTGATAAATATTCTTCACTTGGTCATCTGGCATCATATGAATTTGCATTAGAGTATCAGGAATGGAAAGAAAAACAAGTCTAAAAGACGCAAAAAAAATTATGGGACCCAACTTTATTGGCCCAGCTGAATTGAAATCAATTGAGAGTGAGATGGGGATTTTCTTGCCGTCTGATATACTTAAAAATCCACCGAATATTCAGTTTGATGAAGATTTTCTAAAAACTATTAAGAGTGATTATATCCTTATCCTTGGAATTCCATATTATAAGGATAAAACTCCGTTAACAATTGTCAAAATGAGAAAGCATTTTGGCTGGGATCCAGATAATTCCGAACCGTGTTTTTATAATCAAGATTGGTATGTCAATGAAAAATTTGCGCAAAAGGGAATATTGGAATTAGATTGGTATTTAATCAGGAAAGAAGTCTATGAGGATTCAAGAGGTTTTGACTCAACAGAAATCATTAAAAAAAATCATTCTAAGCAGATGTTACCTTTTGCAGTCCTTTTAGCCTACGTATTTTTTTCATACTATTTACTGAACAATGGCGAAATTTTGTGGAAACATGATTTTTTGTGGTGCTATGATACAGACCATATCGGGGATCAGATATATGTTGGTAAATATGTCGATTCACAAGGTATGAATAAAAATGGATTTAGCATTCATAGACATTTGAAAATCAGCAAACTGTATTCATACGTGGATTCATTAACGTAAATTATTATTTGCCAATGACAAGGTTATTTTTAATTAATTATAATCTATATAAATAAGAGTGATTATGCGTATATCTATTTTCGGACTCGGATATGTTGGTTGTGTTTCAATAGGTTGTTTTGCTAATGAAGGGTTCCCTACAATAGGAGTTGATATAAATCGAAATAAAATCGACTTGATAAACTCTGGCAAAGCAACAATAATTGAAAATGGTCTTGATGATCTAATTAATAAAGGAGTTGAAAGAAAATTAATCGAAGCTACTAATAATAGCGAGTATGCAGTAACTGAAAGCGATGTAGGCATTATATGTGTCGGAACTCCCAATACTAATACAGGTCATCTTAATACTCAGCAAATATTTGCTGTTGCTAAAGAAATTGGAAATGCCCTGAAATCCAAGAAAGAATTCTTTACGATTACAATCCGAAGTACTGTACCTCCAGGCACAAATAGGGCAGTATCTAAAATTATTTCAGAATTATCTGGTAGGAGAGAGGATATTGACTTTGCTGTTATCTCGAATCCTGAATTTCTAAGAGAAGGGAGCGCGATTGAAGATTTTTATTCCCCACCCTATACTGTTGTTGGCGGGAGCTCAGTTCAAGGTATAAAAATTGTCGAAGATATTTTTTCATTTATTTCCGCACCTTTATATAAAGTAGAAATTGAAATTGCAGAAATGATTAAATTTATAAACAATTCCTTTCACGCCTTAAAGGTTGTCTTTGCAAATGAAATAGGCAGGCTATGTAAGTCCATGAACATTAACAGTTACGAATTGATGAATTTATTTGCTGAGGACTCAATACTTAATATTTCGAAAAAGTATTTCAAACCGGGATTTTCGTACGGCGGTTCGTGCTTACCAAAAGATTTGAAAGCATTAAATTTATTAGCTCACGATTATTATGTTAATGTGCCTATTTTGGAAGCAATTAATAATAGCAATATTGTTCAAACAGATTTTATATATAATTTGATAATATCGAAAAACGTAAAAAAAATAGGTGTTTTTGGTTTATCTTTTAAAACCGATACGGATGATTTAAGATTCAGTCCAAGCTTAGAATTGTGCGAGAGATTAATTGGAAAAGGATTCTCTGTAACTATATATGACGAAAATGTAAATATTTCCCGATTGGTTGGAAAGAATAAGGAATTTCTTATCAACCATTTACCACATATCGATTCTCTACTTACCGAGGATCTTAACGAATTTGTTGCAAATAACGATTTATTAATATTTGTACATGACAGCCATCTAATTTCAGAAGTAAAAAGTGCTATAAAAGAAGATGCGTTTATAATAGATGTGGCGAACATTACTTCTTTACATGATCTCCAAAATTATGAGGGAGCTTGCTGGTAAGATGAAAATTGCCATTTTGGCCTGTTCCAATGGATTAGGGCATGTTCGTCGTGTTATCGCCATTTCATCGTACATTTTAAGAAGTGGGTTCAAGGGAAATATTACTGCTTTTCTGCCATCTTCTCATTTGGAAATTTTAGGAAATTGGACTGAAACAAAATATTTCCTTAATCATCCATCCGTTAGTATTTGTGATTTTAAATATCCTATCATCCCTGATAGGAAAACAAAATCACTTTTTGAAAAGAAGTGGTTACAAATTGATCTTCCAAATCTCGATGATTTTGATGTGGTTTGGAGTGATAATATAACTCAAGTACTGAAGGATAGACCGGATGCAATTATTACCGGATCATTTTTCTGGCATGAAGTATTTAGCCATTCAAATCATAATTCAGAATTACAGGAATTTATTATTGAACAGCGAGAATTAATTAGAAAAACGGAGCCAATAATAGCAGGTAACGAGTATTTTTCCACACCTGAAATAAAAAATGTAAAAAGGTTCTGTCCCGTAGGATTGTATCGGTACAATATTACTTTTAAAGAAAAGAAAGAAAACAATATTCTTCTTTCTTGCGGACTTGGTGGAGAAGAAGAAGATGTTACAAAAACGGCTCTTCAAAGAATTATTGAAGAAAATCTAAAACCTCCGAAAACTCTATTCGTTGAAAAGAGAATTCTACCAAATAGTTATCCTAGTTGGATAGAAAAAGCCGATTTTTCTGATAACATGTTTCATAATTGTTTAGCTGTTTGCATTAGGCCAGGTATGGGAACAATATCTGACTCCTTAGTAAACAGGACTAGAATCTTTTCTTTTTCAACAGAAAATTCTTTTGAAATGGAGTATAATTCCAAAATACTTGAAAAACTGGGAGTTGGAGAAAGTTGCAAGAATCCTTATGATTCGTATAGAAAAGCTTTAGAATTCATTTCAGATAATGATAAAGTTGAATTGCAAATTTTTCGTACTTCACATCTAAGAACAGATGGTGTTCTTGCAACTGCAAAATTAATTACTGGAAATTATTAATAAGGAAAGTGAAATATGATTTTTATTGCTGAATTTTGTCAAAACCATAATGGAGATTTCGAAATTCTAAAAGATATGGTTTGGGCTGCGAAAGAGAGTGGTGCTGATTACGCAAAAATTCAAAATATTTTTGCTGATATGCTAACTTTTCGAGGTGAGTTTGAACAAGGTGTGACAGAGAACGATATTGTAGTAACGATTAAGCGACCCTACCAAGCGGAATATGAAAGACTGAAAAAGTTAGAATTAACTTATAAGGAGCAAGAAAATTTTATCACACTATGCAAATCAGCAGGAATTAAACCATTAACTACAGTTTTTACCAGGGATTCGGTACTAAAATTAAAGGAACTCGGATTTGATGATATCAAAATTGCGAGTTACGATTGTGGTTCATTCCCGTTGTTAAATGAAGTTAAAAATAATTTTACTAACATATATGTTTCTACTGGAGCAACCTACGATAATGAAATTATTAAAGCTGCCGAGGTTTTAGGTGGGAGTCAATTCAGCTTTTTACATTGTGTAACTATCTATCCTACACCTACAGATAGTTTCAATTTGGCGCGCATGGAATTCCTCAAAAAATATTCTAATAATGTTGGATGGAGTGATCACAGCTTAGTAGAAAGGGATAACATTTGGGGCACTATTGCTGCACTATATTACGGCGCTTCAATTATTGAGAGACATTTTACTATTTTACCTAAAGATAAAACAAAAGATGGACCAGTATCAATTACTCCTGAACAAACTAAAGAAATAAAAAGAGTGTCGAACCTCAGTAAAGAAGAATTATTGATTTATTTAAAAGAAAAATTCCCAGAATATGAGAAGACATTCGGCAATATTACGCGGGAACTGACACCCGCTGAATTGCTCAATAGAAATTATTATAGAGGAAGATTTGCAAGCCGTAATAAGGATGGGAATTATGTTTACAATTGGGAAGAAAGTGAGGTAATTTTTAAATGATTAAAATTCTTGGTGTCATTCCAGCCAGAGGAGGATCTAAAGGAATACCAAGGAAAAATTTATATCCCTTGGCTGGTTACCCTTTGATTTATTATTCAATTTTTTCCGCAAAAAAATCAAGGATGCTAACTGAAATTATTGTCACTACAGACGACGAAGAAATTAAAGATAAGTCTATTGAGTTCGGTGCAAATGTTCCATTTATGAGACCACCTGAGTTATCCACCGATATGGCTTTAGCAGTACCAACTATAAAGCATGCAGTTCTTGAAATGGAAAGGATTAATAATATTGTGTACGATTATGTAATAATGCTTCAACCAACAGCACCACTTAGAACTGCCAGACATATAGATGAATCGTTGAGTTATTTAATCTCCTCTGACGCTGATAGCATTATCAGTGTAGTTGATGTTGATAATAATCACCCTTTCAAGATGAAGGTCATTAAAGATAATTTGTTATTCGATTATCAAAAATCTTCTCTGGAGAATCCCCCTAGGCAAAGTTTACCTAAAATTTATATTGTTAATGGCGCAATATATGCTACTAAAAGAAATACATTAATTAATGGGAATACTTTCAAAGGTGAGAAATGCTTACCTTACATAATGACAGAAGAATATTCAGTCAATATTGATAATCTACGTGATTTTTATGTTGCTGAATATTATTTGAAAAACTACAATAATACCGAGTGGATATGACAAGTAATAAGAATTTGCAGGATATTTATGAAAGAGTGTACTCACAAGGGAAAGAGAAGTTTTTTACTTTCGACACTCTTGACATTACAAAAAAAATAGCAGATGAATTAAATTACAAAGACTTAGAAATTCTCGAAATTGGATGTGGAACTGGAGAGACAGCTTATGAAATTTCTTTGAGGGATCCAAAATTAGTAACGGCTGTTGATTATTCGGAAAGTGCGATTAAAACAGCTCAAGGCAACTATATCAAGTCTAATTTGAAATTCGAAGTCAAATCAATTGAACACGTTGTTGGAAAATATGATTGTATTATTATGCAGGAAGTTATTGAACATACTGATAATCCATATTCAACGATACAAAAATTAACTGAGCATTTAAAAGATAAAGGACATTTGATTCTTACTTGCCCTTCATTTTTGAATATTCGTGGATATGTTTGGATGACACTACAATTACTTTTCAATGTCCCTATGTCTTTAACCGACAAACATTTTATTTCACCATTTGATATGGAAAAATGGGCACAGGAGTGTAACTTATCATTAAAATGGTTTACGTTTAGGCATGATCAAGGCTCTGGAGACAAAATGATTTATGATTTAAAGAAGAGACTTACCAATGCGTTAAGCGATGCAAATTTTAACAACACTAATGTAGATCTACTCTTGGAGTGGTTATTAAAAGCCTCTCAGTATGAAGTGGAAACAGTATCTAATGGTGCAAAAGCTCTGTATCATTTTCAAAAAACAAATAATAATTCGCCTTGTTACTGATGGAAAAGAAAAAGATTGTTATTTCGTTCGACTTTAATATTCAGTATAGAAATCTTGTTGGGAGCGGGTTATTAGATTATCTCTCAAGTGGTTTTTCATCAATTTTGCTACTATCTAATAATGATATTTTTTTAGAATGCCCAAATTTGCCTGCTAATGTATCTGTAAAATCTATTGGAAAATTTAGATTTAGAAAGCTACGACAATTATTATTTTTTGCAGCAAGATACCAGAATGCAATAAATACAAATGACAACGCCATTCATAGAAAAAAATGGATGGCTGGGTATTCCACAATGAAATTTGTAGGGATAACAAGAAAATTATTTGGTGATAAATCTAAAAACATACTTATGAAATTATGCCAAATGGATTTTATATTAAATAAAAGAAGATGGGTAGAGTTCGATGACTATGACTTATATTTGTCAAGTACATACATATGGCAATATTATGATGCAATGGTTGGGTTATATTTTCAAAAAATTGGAAAGCCTTGGGTGGCTCATGTTACAAGTTGGGATAATCCTTCATCAAAAGGAGAGTTCGTTTTTAATCCCGATAAATTAATCGTTTGGGGTGAGCAAAATTATGAAGAGTCAATCAAATATCTCAGATTACCTTTTGATAGACTGATTAAAATTGCCCCGCCACATTTTGCGATATTGAAAACTGTAAAAGGAATTGAAATTATTGAAAACGAAAGTAAATACATATACTATATAGGAGTTACAAAGAATAATTATACATGGGAGGCAGAGCTAGTAAGACAATTATTAAATTGGATAAGCAGTAAGCCAGAATTGAAAGGTCTTAAAGTCTTGTTTCGACCCCATCCGAATGACAGAAATAATTGGTGGTCAGACCTTCTTAAAAATGAAAATCTTATTCTGGATGATGAAGTAGATATCAGTAAAATATTTGTCTACTCAACCGATGAGAAAAATTTATTCAAATTTTATAAAAAAATTAAAAATTCAGTCTGTGTTATTTCGTATCAATCCACAGTATGTTTGGAGGCTGGATTACTAAATGTACCGGTTTTAATGCCAATGTTCAAACCTGGTGATCCGAACGAAAAAAATATGCCGCATGATGGTTGGCCTCACATGCAGCATATGATAAAAAATATGCCTCAAGAATATTTGTCAAGATCTGAAAGTGAGATGTTGAATATGATAATTGGTTGCTACAATGGAAGGATTGAAAAAGAAATTAGAAATCAATTCTACCAAACATGTAGTCATATTGCAAATATCGAGAGTAATATTTTTGAGAAATATGTATCTGAAATTAATAAGATATTAGAGTGCTAGATAAGAAAAAATTTGCTAAATCAGTTGGTATTTTAAGCAATGTAACTTTTTTAAATGTTTTATTCTCCTTTTTCAATTCTCTTCTAATTGCGTATTATTTTGGAGTTTCTAGAGAGCTTGAAATTTATTTTGCTGCACTTACGCTTTTCCAATTGGCACAAAAATTATCTCATTCCGGAATCATTAGTGAAGTATTTATACCTTATTTCGTAAAATATGCAGATACACCATTTTATTACAAATATGCGAATTCACTGATAAGTATATTTATTTTAATTGGCATACTTCTGATAATAATGCTTATATTCCTCGCAAAACCTTTAATGTCTTTTTTAATCCCGGGCTTTTCTACTGAAGATATCTCCAACTCGACTGTCATTTATATTTACGTGCTTCCGTTACTGCCTATCGTAATTGTTAACTCAATTTTTGATGCAATTTTACAAGCTCGTAAACGATTTGGAATTACAGAAGGAGGGATTTTGGTAAGCCAAATTATTGGTCTTTGTTTATTTCTTTTACTTGTTGGATCTCTTAATATTTATGCATTGTTGATATCATTTATGTGCGCTCCGATTGTAAGAATAGTATTTGTTTCCACTCAAATTAGAGATGTGATAAAGAATTTCAGATTTGAGTTAAATCTGAAAGATGAAGAAGTTACTTCCAGTTTATTTAAAATTACTCCTTTCATTGGATACACATTTATTACTCAAGGTGTTATTTTTTTTACAACATCCATTGTATCATTTCTTCCGCAAGGAAGTTTAGCCATTCTAAAATATTCACAAAATATTTTTGATAAAATGAGCCGCATAACAACAGGACCAATTGTTACTGTAGCTTATGTAGAGCTATCTGAAGCAATTAATTCTTCACTAGAAAAGTTTGCTCGACTATTCAAAAGTGTTTACAGTTATGCTTTACCAGTTAGTCTCATAGTAATATCTTTAATCCTACTAGGTAACGAAGAATTATTGTCAATAATTTTTGTGAGAGGTAAATTTTCGCAAGGTGACGCAAATATACTATATTATTGTTTACTCGTTCAATCTTTCAGCTTACCGTTTGCTATTTATTCAGTGATGTCCAGGAAATCTTTCATTAGCGTTCATAAAACTACATTGGCAAATATATTTATGATACTTCATCAAGTAATCTACATAGCATTAGTATATTTCTTGGCTGAACGATGGGGTATTATCGGAGTACTCCTTAGTACATCATTCACTTATTTTTTTATGACATTTATTTATTATTTAATGCAAAGAAAAATATTTGCGTTCAAGTATAGTTGGAATGAAATAAAAAAAATACTATCAATTGTTGCGATAATAATCCTGGGCATTATGCCGATAATTATCTTTAGATTTATCATCAATGAGTATTTTTTATTAAAAGAACCGGTGTATTTAACTGCGGTAGCGATATTTTTATACTATTTGATGTTCCTGAGTTTTACGATCCTATTAAGCAAGATATTCCATGTTGAGGAAATATATAAATTATATTTGAGTGTAAAAGAATTATTCCAAAGGTTACTATCTCTTAAAATTAAGTTCAATACTAAATAATAATGAGCATAAAGTAATGTACGCAAAAAATAATAAAGGATTAATTACTGCAATCATAGCTGCTCGAATGAATTCGTCCAGAATGCCTGGTAAATCCATGGCGTTGCTGTGTGGGATACCATCATTAGAACATATCATAAATCGACTGAAAGCAAGCAGATTTATTGATCAAATTATTGTGGCGACCACCACAAATAATACTGACGATAAAATAAGAGAATGTGCGAAAATGAATGGAGTTCTTTGTTTTTCAGGTAGTGAAGATGATGTCTTGGACAGGACTGTAAAAGCCGGTGAAATTTCGAATTCGGAGCACGTTGTGATTGTAAATGGTGATAGTCCAATAATAGATCCTTACGTCGTCGATTGTGTCATTTCTGCTTATTTCAAGAATAATGCTGACTATGCATCAAATTCATGGAAAGAATCTTGGCCTGTGGGCACAGAAGCTGAAATTTGTCGATTAGCAACCTTACAAAAAATTAATACTTCCTCAACTGATCCGGCTTATCATGAACACGTTACACTTGAGCTGAATGAAAACAGGAATAAATATAAGATGATAGATGTTACGGCAAGTTCAGATGAGATGTGGCCTGAATTAAGATTAACATTAGATACGCAAGAAGATTATAAGCTTATTAGTTATATCTATGAAAATTTGTATCCTTCTAATCAATTATTTGGAATTAAAGAAATAGTTGAGTTTCTAAAACAAAAGCCGGAATTTGTCCGAATAAACTCGAATATAAAACAAAAAGACATCAGATAATATGCTCAAGGTTGCAATAATTGGTTGTGGAGATATAGCAGGAGGGTACGACCAAAAGAAGATGGATAATCTGATAAGAACTCATGCTAAAGCTTTTTTATTGAATGAAAACGCTACAATGGTTGCTGCTACAGACACCAATATAAAGAATCTTGAAAATTTTACAGAATTTTGGGAAATAAATAAAGGCTATACAAATTTTAATGAGATGCTTGATAATAATGATCTTGATATTCTTAGTATTTGCACACCTCCAAAAAATAGATTTGAAGTAATTAAAAAGGCTGTTGATGTTGGAGTAAAACTTATATTTTGTGAGAAACCATTAGCAGCCAATTCAACCGAAGCAAAGAAAATAGTTGAGTATTGTAGAGAAAAACAGACGAAAATTGCAGTGAATTATAGACGAAGATGGGATCCATATCATCGAGAAATTCAAAAAATTATTGAGAACTCGACTTTTGGAAAACCGAGTACGCTTCAATGTAATTATTTAAGAGGGATTAGTAATTATGGTACTCATATAATTGACCTCATTCATTTTTGGTTTGGCAAAATAAAATGGGTCTGGGCTAATAATCGATTAATGGAAAAATTTGAGGATCCTTCACTTGATGTTTATCTTTTAACAGAATCAGGAATTGGATGCAATTTATTATCATCGCACAGGCAAAGTTTTGATTTATTTGAATATACTTTAATCTTTGATAGGGCGAAATTCGAATTTCAGGATGAAGGATTTGTCGGTAATTTTTATGAACTTTCACGCAATCCATACTTTGATGATCTGGATATTTTTAAGGTGAAGAATTCGAACAGGAATTTAAATAATGTTTTTGTTAATATTATCGAACAACTCTGTAGCTGCATTGATTCTGACAATGAGCCTTATTGTAATGCAAATGATGGATATAGGGTATTAAAAATTGTTGATGCTATTAAAGAATCAATTAAACTTGATAAAAAAATATTTATTGACGAATAGGAGAAAAAATTGAAATCTAAATTGGCTCTTTTCGGTGGTGAAAAAGTGAGAAAAACTCCTTTCCCTCACCAGAATAGTATTGGTGATGAGGAGAAGAATGCAGCAGTTAAAGTTATCGAATCAGGTGCTTTATCTGGGTTTATTGGAGAATATTGTCCCGAGTTTTTTGGGGGTCCCATTGTACAAGTGACAGAAAAGAAATTTGCTAATTATTTTGGTGCTAAGCACGCAATATTAGTGAATTCTGCTACAACGGCATTACACACGGCTGTTGCTGCTCTTGGCATTGGTCCAGGTGATGAAGTCATAGTAACCCCGTATACTATGACAGCTTCGGCGGCAGTTGTATTATTACAGAACGCTTGCCCGGTATTTGTTGATATTGATGAAAATACATATTGTTTGGACCCTTTAAAAGTTGAAGCGAAAATAACATCTCGAACAAAAGCTATAATGATGGTTGATATTTTTGGACAACCTGCTCATTGGGATGAGATACGAGCTATAGCAAAGAAACATAATTTAAAAATTATTGAAGATGGAGCTCAGGCAGCTAATGCCAAATACAAGGGGAAAATGGCTTGCACACTTGGGGACATAGGAGTCTTGAGTCTGAATTATCATAAGATAATCCATTGTGGTGAAGGTGGTATTCTTTTTACTGATGATGAAGAGCTAGCCATCAGATGTAAACTAATACGAAACCATGGTGAAACCTCCGTTGATCATTTTAATTTATCGAATATCTCCCATACTATTGGTTCAAATTACCGGATGAATGAAATTGAAGCTGCTATCGCTCGCTGTCAGCTGGATAAATTATCCTATCTTTATGAGGTTCGGAATAATTTGGCAGATTATTTAACGAAAAAATTATCGGAATTTGATTGTCTTGGTCTCCCTAAGATTGAGAATGGAGTTGAGAGTGCTCGTTATTTGTATCCTATCCGATTTCTTGAGAACAAGTGCGAAATTTCAAGATCCACATTTTGCAAAGCGTTAGTAGCTGAAGGGATACCTGTAGAGGAAGGCTATGTAAAACCACTCTATCTTCAAAGCATGTATCAAAAAAGAAGTGGTAGATTTCCAAATGCTCCAGAGGGATTTTGTAGTTTATGTGGGGGTCCGAAAAAAGATGGTTGTAATTTCGATATAGGTTTGTGCCCGACAGCGGAGCGGATGCATTTCAAAGAATTATTCATAGGGGACTTTTGTCATCATCCATTAACTGAGAAAGATATGGATGATATTTATGATGCATTTTATAAAGTTATATCGAACCTCGAAGAGTTGAAGAATTTTGGAGAGAATTAGACTGAAAAAAATATTAGCCATTGCGCATCAATATGGTGGTGCAAATGTCCTTAGTCCAGTTATAAGAGAATTAAAATATAACTACGATATTAGAATCAAAACACTTGGGTATAATTATTCAGCAGTCAGTTTTAAGAAGTCCAGAATTAACTTTGATGATCCGAGGAAGATTTATGATTTCTATGACGATAATTCACTCATGCAAACGGCTAAAAGAATTATTAAAATTGAAAAACCTGATTTGTTATTGTGTGGTACATCAGATGGATTTAATTTGGAAAAAGCATTAGTATTGGCATCAAGGGAGTTGCAGGTATGTTCGATTGGGATTTTGGACAATTGGACAAATTTAGGTTTGCGTTTTAATGAAGATGATTTAGGTGTTGATTTAATTTATTTACCTGATAAACTTGCAGTAATGGATCAATTTGTCAAAGAAAATATATTGAAATTTGGAGTTAAAAATGAAAATATAATCGTTACGGGTAATCCATATTTTGATGAGATTATAAATTATCAAAATGTAGAAAGTTCCAAAAGTGTTAGAACGGAACTCTTACTAAAAGATGATGATTTCATAATCACTTTTTTTTCCGAGCCTCATTCCATAGATTATGGAACGGATAATTCAAATCTGTTATTCAAAGGTTTCACGGAAAAAGATGTGCTGAAGGGTATTGTATATTGTATAAAAAAGTTAAATAATTATTTATCAAAAAACATAGTCTTACTCATCAAGTTACATCCAAAAGAAGACGGTAAATTCATACTCGATGAGGTAGAGAATTCGATGATTAGATATCGATTCCTTAAAGAGTTCGATCAGAGAAAACTTATATTAGCTTCTGACATAGTTATCGGTATTGAATCAATAGTTTTAATGGAATCAGTAATTCTGGGAAAACCAACAATCAGCTTTCAACCTGGATTAGTAGGTGAGGACAATCTATTTAGTAATTTACTAGGTATAACTAAACCGATATATAGAACGGATGAATTACTAATATACATGAAGCACTTACTTAATAATTGGCATGCGACATGTGAAGATAAAACAAGAGATATAATACTTGACGGATTATCAAGTAAACGTGTCATTAAAATAATAAATGGATTACTGAAATGATCAAAGTTGCTATTTTATCTTGTGATGGGATAAGTTTTTTAGAGCCGCTTTTACATAAATTATTATCTGATGATAGTATAATTTGTAAAGTAGTAATAATAGATGGAAAGTTAAATAAAAGGGATCGGGCTATCGAAAAAGGAAGATTGGATCAGAACTTTATTATTAAAGATTTGACTGAATTAGATTTCCCAAATCTCCCCTTTCATTTTGTTCAGAACCATAATTCTGAATCATGTGTTAACCTAATTAATTCGTATAAGGTCGATTATGTTTTAAATGCGGGGACACCCAGAATACTTAATGAATCATTTATATCGCAGGTAGTACCAATTATTAATTCACATCCCGGACTTTTACCTGAGTATAAAGGATGTATGGCTTTGGAGTGGAGTATTTATAATGATGACAATTTAGGAGCTACTGCACACTTTATATCTCCAAAAATTGATGATGGACCAATAATATTAAAAGAAATTTTGGAAACTGCACCAGGTTTGCCATACGATATAATCAGAACGAAAATGCTTTTTCATCAAATAGATTTAATTTACAAAGCCTTACTAAAATTGAAAAACGATGAGTTCAAAGCGAGTTCTTTACTTATTCAAAGGGAAGGAAATTATTACAAACCTATGCCATTTGATTTGTTTTTATCTGTTAAAGAGAAACTTGAGCTAGGTAATTACGAGTCAAAACGTACTGATTAATTAATGAATAGTAGAAATACAACAAGATTATATTTAACAGTATGTCTTCCAGCTTAATTAATTTATTAAACGAGTGTTCTATGCAATATGAAATTTATGAATATTTTTTACATCCAAACTTTACATTCCGAAAAATTGTGTCAAAATTATTTTGCTTACTTGCCAGATATAGCACAATAGCATCAGATTTAATTGAACCCAGCAAATGGATAAACAAAGCTGATAAGAAATTATTAGAGAAAAACAATGTACTCAAACATAAATACAAAAATCAGCGATGCTTTATTCTTGCGACGGGACCATCATTAAATAAAGTTGATCTTGATCTTCTAAATGGAGAAGTTACAATAGGAGTAAATTCCATTTGGCAGCATTATGATTTTACTAAATGGGAGCCCGAAGTTATATGTTATGTTCATCCTATTGAGACGGAGTACCAAAAATCTGATTCATGGAAAAAATATTTTTCAGAATTTCAATTGATCTCTAAAAAATCTACTTTATTAACGAGATTAAGAGAAAAAAAAATAATTGAAACACAACAACTATTCCCTTTGGACAGAACAAAATTTATTTCATTTGGTAAAGAACTTCACAGAGTCCGGAATGTAAATTTTGACTTGACCCGAAATATTCCAAGCTCCAAGACTGTTGGAGTGACTGCAATAATTACTGCGGTATATATGGGTTGTAATCCGATTTATCTTTTGGGATTCGATCACGACTGGCTTACACAGCGAGGGAGTACAACTCATTTTTTTAAAAAAGAGGACGCACTTATTGAGGAAGAAGTAGGGTCCACCATTCATGGTGATTATGATTTCTATTGTCGTGAAGCGGTGACTGTCTGGAAAGCATATAAGGTGCTTAAAAAAGCCCTTGATAAAATGGGAATTGAAATATTAAATGCTTCGCCTGATAGTTTTCTTGATGTCTTTCCCGTCATAAACTATAATGATATTTTTAAAAAGTAATTAAATAGTTAATATTGTATAAGGTGATATTTTGCTTAAACAAATTAAAAAAGTTGTTCCTAAGCCTGTTAAATCATTCCTAAGAAGGATACTCTTCTTTAGTCTTGATAAAATTGATACTCTAATGGGAATAGGGAATTCTTCAATTCCTCCAAGAAGATTGAGATTTGACGGGCCTAAAAATACTCAAATTTTTATAGAGAATGGTAAAGAATTTTTCCGGTATTATCGGGACCTTTGTGAGATCAAATCTAACAATAAAATACTTGATGTAGGATGTGGAATAGGAAGAAAAACTATCCCCTTAGTAGATTTTCTTGACGAAGAGGGCTTATATGAGGGGTTGGATATAATCGAAGAAGGTATCGATTGGTTAAAAAAGAATATTACTAAAAAGTTTCCTAATTTTAACTTTACACATGTTGATGTGTATAATTTGGAGTATAATCCTAATGGCAAGATTAATGCTTCTGAGTTTGTTTTCCCTTATGATGATGAAACTTTCGATTTAGTAGTTCTAGGCTCTGTTTTTACACATATGCTGCCAATAGATATTGAAAATTATATTTCACAAATAAGCAGAGTTTTGAAGAAAGGAGGAAAATCGTTGATAACTTTTTTCCTTCTGGATGAAGAAGCTTTATCATTGATAAATCGAGCGAATGCGAAAGCTTACAGTGGAAGAAAACTAGATTTTCAGTATATCAGAGAAAATTATCGGACTATTGATGAGAATATGCCAGAGCTTGCTGTAGCATATGAATTACCATATATTGTTAACTTGTACAAAAACAATAATCTGCTTATCAATGACCCGATTTATTACGGCTCATGGTGCGGTAGGAGGGATTATTTGGGAAACCAGGATATGGTTGTTGCGACAAAAATATGAAAGCTCCCATCTCTTTATTGATTTCTGAGGAAACATTATTTTTTATCGGTGTCTAAAATAAGTAGGATTATTTTTAATGTTAATAAATTACTTAAGAAAGTTTGCCACATTACCCATCACTATCTATGATATAATTGAAGAGAATTATAAAAAACAAAAATGTACTGCAATGAAGGACGTAAGATTGTATCCTCAAAGTCGTATCGAAAATTTTCAGGCTAAAAAAAGTGCAATCGTTATAGAATCTCATTGCAGAATAAAAGGACAGTTACTTGTCTATGGACATTCAGGTAGAATCAAGATTGGTCAGTATAGTTTTATTGGAGAAGGGTCATATATTTGGTCTTCTTCATCTGTTACAATTGGGAACCGTGTTCTAATATCTCATGGGGTGAACATACATGATGGAAATGCTCATTCTCTATCTGCAGAGAATAGACATAAACATTTTTATGATATTATTACATCAGGTATGCCTTCAGTTTTGGAAGATGTGGAGGATGAACCTATAATTATTCAGGATGATGTTTGGATTGGTTTCAATTCGACTATTTTAAAAGGAGTCACGATTGGGCATGGAGCAATAATTGGAGCTTGTTCACTAGTGATGAAAAATGTTGCTCCATATACGATAGTAGCTGGTAATCCATGTGAAGTATTGGGAAATGCTAGAAAATAATATTTTCAGTTTCTAATGATAAGCACATCACCAGACCATTCAGTAATTAAAATGAATTTATGTATTTATAAAGGATTAGAATTATTTCTTTGAATCTAGGAGTTTTTGATGATTAAAAAAGTGAAAAATTTTATTAGGCGTCTCTTTGATAAAATAAGATCATATGTTTATATCAAAATGAATACAAAACCATTTACAAATGCAATGGTTAAAACCACGACGATTAATTTTGATCATAGTGAAATGTATAGCTATGGAAAAGTTGATCTGGGCAAATTAACCTTCGAACAATATGTATATCAAACAGAAATATTAACATCTGTTATCGAGATTATTAATAAACTAGATAAAGACCCGTATGTTGATTATACAATAATGTATTTAAGTAATAGCATGGACAAATATAAAGAGCATTGGAAATATGCCGATATTGCAACAGTATTATTCTGCTTAAGCAAACTACTTAGACCAGAGAATTACCTTGAAATCGGAG
This sequence comes from Bacillota bacterium, assembly GCA_018818595.1. Lineage (NCBI taxonomy): Bacteria > Bacillati > Bacillota > Bacillota bacterium. The sequence goes on along the minus strand of JAHIRM010000032.1, from coordinate 11,139 downwards.
TTCGGAAGGGGCGAAGTATGGTTATGGTTACGCACAATTCACCCAAGTGTGAGGTTTATGGTTTTGATATGTGGATTGATAACTATGCTGAAATAGAAAACCCGGGAAAAGAATTTGTAGTCAAAGAGTTAGAAAAATTTAATTACCAAGGGAATTCAACTTTTATTGAGGGAGATAGTCATGTTACATTAAAAAAATTTTTCACCAATAATCCGAATATAAGTTTCGACCTTATTACAGTTGATGGTGACCATTCCTTCTATGGTGCTGTTCAGGATCTAGTGGATGTCCTCTCAAAAGTTAGGATTGGAGGAGCACTCGTCTTTGATGATATTGCTCATCCAGAAGTTTTATATCTACAGGAAGTATGGAGAAATGTAGTAAAGTCTAATCCTAGGTTTTCTACATGGGAGTATACAGATATAGGATACGGTGTTGGCGTAGCAATAAGGAGATATTGATTTTTGAAAAATAAAATTTTTATTATTGGCGTTAATGGATTTCTAGGCTCCTCTTTAGCTAAATATTTCTATAATCTAAATTATGAAATAATTGGTATCGACTGTACTGATCATGTTTCAGAGAGCACATTTGCATCGAGTATGAAATATTACAAAATGCAGTTGCCTCATGCAGATATCACTAATGTCATTAAAGAAACAATGCCTGACTACTTGATTTACGCCGCGGGATCAGCATCTGTTCAAAATTCTTTTGAAATGCCACATGATGATTTCTATTACTCTGTTAATTCCTTGTTAACCATTTTAGATAATCTTAGGCTACATTCAAGAAAAACAAAAGTATTATTTTTTTCTAGTGCTGCTGTTTATGGGAATGCAAAAAAAATACCTATTTCAGAAGAATGTGATCTGTTACCAATTTCTCCATATGGATATCATAAATTAATTTGCGAACAGATTTTGAGAGAGTATAATGATATATATGGAGTAAAATCAACTGTGTTTAGGATATTTTCTGTATATGGTAAGGGCCTTCATACACGAATATTCTGGGATATTTGTCAGCAAGTGATAAATGATGATATTGTCCAACTCGGTGGTAGTGGGGATGAAACTCGAGATTTTATTAACCTGAAGGATTTTTGTGAAGCTGTTGAACTTGTATTAAAAAGGAGCTCTTTTAATGGGGAGATTTATAATTTAGCGTCGGGAAAGGAGGTCAGAATCGCTGAATTAGCAAAATTAGTTCTTTCAGCATTTGGATCGAATAAAGAATTAAACTTCACTACAATCATTCGGAAAGGAGATCCTTTTAACTGGTGTGCAGATATTACAGCAATTCAAAAACTTGGATTTGTCCCAAAAATTGAAATCTCTCAAGGTATTAATGAATATGTAAAGTGGTTTAGAGAAACTATTAAATGAAAAGAATTGGATTATTATTCACTGGTAGTGAAAATTGGCTTGGGGGAGTATATTATATAAAAAATATTATTCTTGCTCTTAATAATAACACTGAAAATGAAAAGCATTATTTAGTTTTAATTGTTCCCCCATGGATCAGTAAAAGTTTATACAGTGATTTATCCGCGAATATTGAAATTCTATTTTATCCTGATAAAAAAAGTATCGAATCCCGTTATGTAATGCTTCACCGAGTATTTAGAAAAATCAGATCACTTTTAGGTAAAGGATATGATTATAGTTTTTCTAAAATCCTGATTAATAATAGAATTGACGTGATTTACCCAGTTTACTCAACGCTAACGAAAAAATTTCCTGTCCCCTGGATTGCTTGGGTACCGGATTTACAACATAAGTTCTATAGTCAGTATTTTACAGCGAAACAAATCAAAGAAAGAGAAAAAAATTATAAATCATTAGCCAACGATGCATCAAAAATAATTTTTAGCAGTTATGACGCACTGAATACTTTTCATAAGTATTATTCTTTCAATAAGTCAAAGTTATTCGTCTTACAATTCAGATCTATAATTGATACGGAATATCAAAATCATAATTTTCGTACTAACCTAGGTAAATATAATTTGCCAGGGAATTATTTTTGTGTTTCAAATCAATGGTGGGCACATAAAAATCATATTGTAGTTCTAAATGCAATAATCCTGCTGTTAAAAGCTGGAACTAATATAAATGTCGTTTTTACTGGTAAAACTTTTGATCACCGGAATGAGAAATTTTTTGAGCAAATGAAATGTTATATCAAAGATAATGAAATTGATAAGAATGTTAGAATTCTTGGATTAATCCCCCGAACGGATCAATTGTCCATTATGAAAAATTCTCTTGGAATAATCCAACCTTCAAAGTTTGAAGGCTGGAGTACTGTTGTTGAAGATGCACAAGCACTTGGCAAAAAAATTATTATTTCTGATATACCTGTAAACAAAGAACAAGCACCTGCAAATGCAGTTTATTTTAATCCGGATAATCCTACAGAATTATCTAATTTGTTAAAAATGATTTCTTGCGGGCAATTTGTGGATGAAGAGCCTAATAATGATCGATACAAATCATTAATTAAGAAATTTTCCTTAGATTTTTTGAATATCGTAGAAGAATAATAAATTGTTTAATCAACTAATTATATTTGTTGCGTTTATACTTGCAGTTTTTTCATTCATGATTGTTTATGAGTCAAAGAAATTTGTCAATTTTGCAATCATTTCATTTTTTATAATGTATCTTATCCCCAAAGAATCATTTTTTTTTGCATTTTCAATTACTGTAATTGTATTGTTTTCCTTAATGAATACAAAATATAGTATAAATAAACTTAAGTTTATTTTACCTCTGTTCAGCTTTTATGCTTTAGTCTTTATTTTTACAGGTGATGGGATAACCAAAGAATATTTAATTGGAATGGTCAGAGTAGTAGGTTTCCAATTTATTATTGTTACTTTGTGCGCCTTATTTGTTAGAGATTATTCTGATCTAAAAATGTTCTTGAAATCATTATTAATAATTCTATTTGTCTCTTATATAATGATTGGATTTTATCAATATTATACCGGAGTGGTTTTATCTCCATGGATCGATGAAAGTGATATTCTTGTATACACTAAAATTTATGATTTAAATCGATTTAGATCTTTTCTTGATATTCATCCTGCTAATAGTGCCAATGGTATACTTTTTGTAATTTGTTTAACATTTTATGGACTTATTGAGAAAAACAAAACTAAAATAATAATTTTTACATTTGCTCTTATTGCATTGTTTTTAACATTTACAAGGATGGCTTATATTGCTTTTTTTCTCCTTGTACTTCTTTTTGTTGTAATGAATGCAAGTAAAAACTGGATAAAAATAAGTTTTGCGGTGTTTATATTGATATTATTAATCGTTCCGTTGTTTGTTGTTGGACAAGATATATTTTCTTATTCAATAAGATTAGTCTCAGATATTAATATCTATGGACGAATAAATATTTGGGAAACATTTTTTCTAAATATATCTAAATATTTATTTGGACAAGGCTATTTTAATAATACTCGAGTAGCATATTTTATTTCAAGTTCCTCTGAAAACTACTTCATTCAAGAATTTATAAATTATGGTGTGTTCAGCATCATTCTTTATTTTGTAATAATCATGAAATTTTTTAAGAACCTCGCTGTTTCTAAACCAGAAATTGAAAAAAAAACTATCGTACTAATGTTTTTTGCATTTGTTTTCAACATGATGGGTGCAACGTACTCCCAAAATATGTTGTTTTTGGTTTTTGGCTTATCTTTCTCCTATGCAAATGTTGTTCAAAATTATCAACAATTACCTATAAAATATTCAATTGAAAAGTAAAACAAATTATTTATCCAGCTTATTTTTTAACAAACTGAAATAATTATGAAAGAAAAGATATTAATAACAGGTGGCGCTGGTTTTATTGGTTCACACTTAACTCAGAGTTTAGTAAATAAAAATTATGATGTTACAATTATTGACAATTTATCTGAACAAATACATGGGGATTATAGAAAAAGTAGTTTATATAAAAAAGTTGAAAATATATCCAACTTTATTCATGCGGATATCAGATCAAAGTCAGAATTGACTGAAGCGGTAAATGGTTGTGACATTATTGTTCACTTAGCTTCTGAGACTGGCACTGGTCAGTCAATGTATAATATGGAGAAATATGTTGACGTTAATTTGAGAGGAACTGCATTGCTAGGTGATATACTAGTTAACGATAGATCAAGAAAAATAAAAAAAATTATTTTAGCATCTTCGAGAGCTGTATATGGAGAAGGGAAGTATTCTTGTCCAGATCACAAATATGTTTACCCTTCACTTCGTACTGAATTGAATTTACTGAAAAAAGATTTTAACATAAAATGTCCATTTTGTAATAGAAACGTATCATCTGTGCCGACTGATGAGCAGTCGCAAACTAATCCAATATCAATATATGGGATTACAAAATTATGCCAGGAACAAATACTAGCTTCAACTGCGAGTACTTTAAAAATTCCAATATCAATTTTGCGATTTCAGAACGTCTACGGACCAGGTCAATCATTATCCAACGCCTATACAGGGATATTATCGATTTTTTCAAATCAAATTTTGAGGGGGAAGAGTATCAATATTTTTGAAGATGGAAAAGAGAGCAGAGACTTTGTTTATATTGATGATGTTATAAAATCCTTAGAGTATGTCATTGAAAAGAATATTTCGGGAAATAATGTTTTTAATGTGGGGTCGGGTATTGCAACCTCGGTTATTGATATGGCAAACATTTTAATAAAAAAATACAAAATTGATGTTGAATTAAATATATCTGGTAACTTTCGTCTTGGTGATATTAGAAACAACTTTGCGGATATATCAAAAATTAGGAAGTCACTAGATTTTCATCCTCAAATAACTTTGGAGGAGGGTATTTCTCGTTTTACCAACTGGGTCCAGGGTGAAGCACTAACAGTAGATAATTATGAATTATCTTTGAGAGAGATGGAAAACGCAGGTATTCTCAAATGAATTCCGTTATCGGTATTGTCACAGTAACTTACAACAGCGAAAAAGTTATTGAAGGCTTTCTTCAGAGTATTCTAATTCAGGACTACTCCAATTATTTTTTATATATTATTGATAATGCATCGCGAGATAAAACTTTATCTTTATTATCAAAGTACAAAGACAATAGAATTAAATTGTTTGTTAATATGGAAAACTTGGGAATTGCTTCTGGAAATAATATAGGTATCTCAGCAGCAATGAAGGATGGGTGTGAGAAAATTCTATTGATTAATAATGATACCGAATTTGAAATTAATTTAATTTCTAAGTTATTGAATGTACAGTCATCCGTAAAATGTAGACTTGTTGTGCCTAAGATATTATATTTCTCAGAGCCCGATGTAATTTGGTATGCAGGCGGATTCCTTTCGAAATATAGAGGTTACACACCATCACATAGAGGTATTGGGGAAAAAGATATTGGTCAATATTCTAATATTGAAGTGATCACGTATGCGCCTACCTGCTGTGTTCTTCTTGATACTCAGGTTATTCGCGACGTTGGATTGATGGACGAAAATTATTTCGTTTATTTTGATGATGTAGATTTTATGTATAGAATATTAAAAAATGGTTCGCATAAGTTGGTGTACTTGGATGATGTTAGTTTTTTTCATAAAGTTGGAAGTTTGACCAGATCGAGCGAAAAAAACAAAAATAAAAATGTTTTTTCAAATTTTTATATTGAGTATAGAACTAAAAATTTAGTCTACTTTCTTAAAAATCAAAAAACTATCTCATCCACTTTTTTTATTTTTTACCACTATTTTAGAATGAATGCCCATTTTCTATTGACAAGCAAATATAAACATGATTTGAAAACTTTTTTTCTCATACAAAAATCATTTTATAACGGTCTCATAAAAAAATAATTATTATTGTTAGTTTTTTTAAAAGATATCATTGAATAAAATGAATTTATTTTGGACTAAGTCAATATAATTCTTATTAGTATGCAACATGAAGTTATGTTGTTGAAGTAATTCTAAAATATTCTCGTTACTGGTTGAAATCTATAATGAAGGAAGAGTTGGAAAAAAATATACTGCCTGATTCTTAAGATTTAACAAAAAGATTTGAGTTATTACAATATTGATTTTTTTATTACTATTCGTCAATAGTTAGCTATTTAATTTAAGTAGAGGAATTTCTAATATATGGAAAATATCAAAAGATTTTTCACTTTGGCACGAAAAGATATCACCTTTAAAAGAATTATTTTAGCCTTTTTCAGGAGGTTAGCTAATATCCCACAATTTTTTTTGTGGAAACTACCTTTTGGATTTGCTGAGGAGAATAGAAATCGATTGGCTAAATATAAAGATATTCATGCTGGTAAAAGAGTCTTCATCATAGCTAACGGTCCGAGTTTAAAGTATGTCGACTTTGGAAAATTAAAGAATGAGATAACAATCGGTATGAACAGAATATATTTGATGAAGGAAGTAAATGGTTTCGTACCTACATATTTAGTTTGTATAGATAAAAAATCACAGACGCTTCAATTTACGGATGATTATGATAATATAGATTTCCCCGCATTTTACAATTGGGACTTGAGGAATGTTTTTAAGCATAAAAACAGGCACATATTCTTAAAAGAAAAATTAAATCCCAAGTTTTCTAAAGATTTAGTTAAGGAGCCGTACGGTAGTGGTAAGACAGTTACTTACGCGTGTATTCAGTTAGCATATTTTATGGGGTTTGATGAGGTTTATTTAATCGGAAAAGATCATACATATAACACTGATGAAAAAGTAGGAGTCCCTATTTTAAGTGATGGAAACGAAGAAAATCATTTTATTAAGGGATATTATAAACCTAATATGACTTGGGATGCACCAGACTTAAAATCTGAGGAGTACGCTTATCGAATTGCTAAACGAGTATTTGAGTATGAAAAAAAAATCATAAAGGATGCCACAATTAACGGTCAGCTAAATGTTTTCGAAAAGGTTGATCTTTCTACGCTATTATACAATTCTGAAAAGTAGCTATCCACGATTTGCGTTCATAAAAATATTTCGTTTCTTAAAAATTTTATACTATATCATTTTTGAGTCTTGTGATACTGTTCATTCAGCTGATTTTTCACCAAAATAAGCCTATAAATAAGTTAACAATAATATAAAGTAACATTTATCCTAAAATATTTGCAGAAATAGAAAGTTGATTTTCTGGTCTGAAAATTGGAATGAGTTTTGACTGCAAATAACTAATTCTACTAATGATGTAAACAAAACAAAAATTTTTACCTTAATAATTTTTGTTTTAATGAGGACAATTAGAAATGAGTAAAATTTTAATAACTGGTGGTGCTGGTATGATCGGTAGTAATTTGGTTAAAAAAATAATTAGTGAGAAAAACCAAGTTACTGTTGTGGATAATCTTTGGCGTGGCAAACTTGATTATTTGAATTTTGGATATGGTAAATCTTTGTTTGATATCGATAATAATTTTTATGCAATCGATTTAAGTTTCCAAGGATCACTAGACCACTTACTAGATGATATTGATTACGTAATTCACTTAGCGGATATTGTGGCGGGTATTGGGTACGTATTTGATAACCAGTCTTTTATTTTTCGGCAGAATTTACTAATTAATTCTAATGTAATTAATGCAGTTAAAAACTCTAAAATAAAAGGCTTTTTATATGTTGGTACTGCATGTAGTTTCCCAGAAAGTCTACAAAATGAACTCCAATCAAAGCAATTAAAAGAGAGTCAATTATTCCCAGCAAACCCTGAATCAGCTTATGGCTGGAGTAAGTTAATGGGGCAATATGAAACAAAGCTCTTGGAACAAGAGTTTAATATACCAAGTTTGTCTTTAATGTTACATAATGTTTATGGTTCCCCCTGTGATTTTAGTATAGAAAAAAGTCAAGTCATTCCGTCTTTGATTCGTAAGGCAATAAATTATCCAGAAGAGGATTTTATTGTTTGGGGGTCTGGTAAACAGGGACGAGCTTTTGTTCATGTTAATGATGTTGTGGAGGCTATTTATTTAGCGATAAAAAAAGGCTGGCAAGAGGATACAATCCAAATTGGCCCGAGTATTTGTACTACAATTGCTGAAATTGCAGAAGAAATTGTAAAACTTTCTGGTAAAAACATTGCAATTAAATATGATAACACAAAACCAGAGGGTGATAAATCCAGAGCAGCAGATTTTTCGTTAGCAAGAAATGTACTTGGTTGGAGACCTAAAACTGATTTATCTTCTGGATTAAAAGAACAGTATGATTGGATATACAAACAAATTAACCGGGAATCATAATATTGAAGATTTTGCTAATTGTTCATTCAGTTTCATGGAAAGGAGGCGGCGCGTTTTTTCATGCATTGCATATTTCAAAGGGTTTGGCAAAGTTAGGTCATGAAGTGTCAATTTTTTCAACTTCAAAAAAGAGTTTGTTGAGAGTTAATAGAAGTATAGTCGATGAAGTCAAATTAATTGAATTCCCAGATCTACTATTTGGAAGTGCAAGAAATGGCTGGGATCTTTATAATATATTGCGCAGATGTTTTTATATCAGGAGAGAGAGGTTTGATATGGTCCATGCACTCGATACTCGACCTGTAGTAATATTTCCAGCTTTGATAGCAAAATACTTCTTCAAGTCGAAACTAGTTATTGAGTGGTTAGATTGGTTTGGAAAGAATGGTACTGCGACTGAGAGAAGTAAATATATAAAATGGTTTATGTTGCCAATTGAGACATTCTTTGAGGAGAAATTTCGAAAGTTTGCCGATGGTAGCATTGGATTGGGCTTACCATTAACAAATCGAGCATTAGAGTATTCGCCAAAATCGAAAGTACTAACCATTACACATGGTTGCGATATCGACAATATTAAAACTTACCATATTGAATATGCCAGGGAGAAAATTAAGCTTAATAAATGTGCATATTATTTAGGCTATACGGGCAGGTTACGCGAGGATGTTATAATTCGACTGAATGATATTGTAAAACATTTAAATGAGATGAACATACCTGGAAAAATTTATTGTATTTTAATTGGTAATCCAGCTTTTAAGTATCAGAAATATTTGGATGATGGCGCCAAAGAATTTTTCATAACAACTGGATGGATTACATATGAAGAAGTGAACTATTATATGTCGGCATGCAATATTCTTATGCTACCATTTAATGGCAAATCTGTTGCCAGAAATGGAATTTGGCCCTCAAAATTGAATGACTATCTTGCAGTTGGGAGACCCATTTTATGTACAAAATTGGATGTATTGAGAGAAACATTTGAAAAATATAGAATTGGATTTATGGTCGATGACAATACAGAGCATTTTATTCGAAAGGTAAAGGAATTACTACTGAATGAAGAACAGGCAAATACATTTGGTGTCAATGCAAGAGAGCTGGCTGAAACAGATTTTAATTGGAATCGAATTGTTAATAAAATTGACACTTTTTATAAAAACATTAAATGATCTGGCGCTCAACATATCATCATAGAATAGCACAGTTTGCAGATATTATAACTGCGTTTTTGGGATTGATTATATCCTACTATTTATCAGAATATCTATCTAAACTGGATCCTTCGATTTTTAGAGTTCCAACTCAATTCAGCTATTTTTATTTTAGTCTTGCCTTAATGATCTGTGTTTTGACAGTTATCCTATTCAAAGGATATAAAGCCTATAGTTATCAAAGATTTACATCTTTAATAAGGGAATATAGTATTGTGCTTAAAGTATGTTTACTGACATCTCTAATTGCGGTAGTAATTATCTTTCTCGCTGGTTTTAGGGAGTTTCCCCGTACTTTAATGATAGTTTATTTCTTCGTTAGTCTTGTCATATTTTCGCTTCAAAAAACGATATTATTTTTTATTGCTTCATTTATCAGAAAAAAAGGGCTTGACAGAAAAAAGATTCTCCTGGTTGGAGCGAATGGGAATGCTGGTCAATTTATTGAATCTGTGGAAAATAATTTTAGTTGGGGTTTGGATATCATTGGTGTTCTGACAGATTCCGGAAGTGACGTTGGGAAAGAGTTACAAGGGGTTAAAGTTTTAGGATTGATCGATGATTTAGAGTCAGTTTTAAAAAAGAATATCCCTGATGAATTGATGATCACTCTGTCAACGGACAGATTCGCTTCTATAAAACGAATAATTGAAATCTGTGAACGTGAAGGAGTAATGGTAAGGCTTAATTCAGATTTTCTGGGTTACATTACTAAAAGGGTAACCGTTGATAATGTTTTTGGACAAAATATTATTAGCTTCCATATGGTGGCGCAGTCTGAAATACAGTTATACAGTAAACGCTTGATTGATATAATATTTTCAGTTCTTGCAATTATTTTTTTTACACCTTTTATGTTATTCGCGATTTTTGGCATCTGGATTACGGATGGTCGACCAATCCTATATAATTGGAATGTAGTGGGGTTAAACAAAAAACCCTTTAAGAGCTGGAAATTAAGAACTATGGTGAAGAATGCTGATCTTTTAAAAAATGAACTAGTAGATAAAAATGAAATCAATGGGCCGGTATTTAAAATAGAGAATGATCCGAGAATAATACCTATTGGTAGAATTCTTAGAAAATTTAGCATTGATGAAATGCCTCAGCTTTTTAGTGTATTAAAGGGAGATATGAGTTTGGTTGGTCCAAGGCCTGTGTTTCCCAATGAACTTAGCAAATTTCAAAGTTGGCAGAGAAGAAAATTAAGTTTCAAACCCGGAATAACCTGCATTTGGCAAATCAATGGTAGAAATGCAGTAAATGATTTTGAGGAACGGGTAAGGATGGACTTAGAGTATATCGATAATTGGTCACTGTTGCTTGATCTTAAAATACTTCTAAAGACGATTCCAGTAGTTTTATTTGGAAGAGGAGCATCTTGAAGAAGTAAGCAGTAAGCAGAAATGCGTAGGGAGCAAGCAGTAGACAGAAATGAATTTGGATTTAAGGAGTTTATCAATTTCATTTATTTCACTATTCACTATTCTGTCTTTCCCTAGCATAGGTTGACCGAAAAAAGGAGGTCAACAGATGTCAAAAAACCAAAGAGAAGTAACAGTACGGCGTAGATTTACAGAAGAGTTCAAACTGAGTGCAGTAAGGGACTATGAAAGTGGAACTCATACTG